>CANRBO010000001.1 GCA_947628885.1 uncultured Clostridia bacterium
AGTCTTCTTCTGACTTCAATATTTTTCTTTCTATTTCTTCATCTAAAAGTTTCTTTTTATATTCTTCCATACTCATAACTACTACATTATTTTTACTATTTTTACTTACTACAATGTCTCCATATTGATTCACTGCTATTTCTATTTCTTTTAAATTTGTTAATTGTTGCATATCAATACACCTCTCTTTTTCTATACTATTTATAGTATAGCATAAATTTGAATATTTTTGAATACTTTTTATTAATTTTATAAATCTATTATTTGTAAATAATTTCATTATATACCATTTCCTCAGCTTTTTCATCTTTAATCTGCCAAAGTAACATGAAATTTAGTAACATTAATTACTGATCAGTTTTGCTATATTATACTACCATTTTATGGCAGTGTCAATATCTTTTTCCAAAAAATAACAAAAAATGCATAAATTTTTAATTTACACATTTTCTGCTACTTATAAATTCTTTTGACACATAACATTTCCCTATATCCAATTTTCTTTGTTCTTAATTTTATGAGTTTATTAATAAGCTCTCTTTCTGTATACTCTAGCTAGACCTTCTCCGTGATTTACTCTATGATAACAAGTCTTATTGGAAGCTCCCCATAAGACTTGACAAGTTCAATTTATTTCATAAGCTCTATTTTACTATGTCATATACTATTTTTGTGTCATTTGATTTTTCCGTATTTTTTTGTAATTTTACATCTTTTTCTAAGCATACCAAAGGACGTAAGCCCCAGCCTCCGTAATATTCCCAGCCACGTATGTGGCTGTTATAGTTCACGGCCATTACATGGCTACTGTCATTAGCAGAAGGTGATGCCAACCAATAGCCAGAGCAGTTGCCCATCACTCCATTTGCAGTTACATTTGAAATAGTCGTGTGTGGAAAAAATACTGGATAATCTTTGCCTAATTTTGTCAAATTAGCCAAAGGACTATCTAATGTTCCGTTCAGATAGACTCCATACCTATTCTTTGTCTCTTTTTCTATTCCCCAATAATATCCACTTCCACTGGTACTTGCTCCATTTGCATATATCTTTTTTAGATTATTAATTGTATCTGTCTCATCTACCACTTGATTCCATGCTTTACACCACATCTCTAATGTTGGTCCTCCGATTGCCACTTCTCCATAATATACTTTATTTACAAATCCTGACCAATTATCTGTATTCAATAATGTTGATGTAGCTGCTGAATTTGGGTTATCGCTTTTACTACTTAAGTCATATCCTTCATGCATAAACAATTTTATTGGATTAGGATTTAATTTGTCTAATGGTTGATATGCAGGTGCACTACTTCCCCAATATGCTGACAATGTTCCATATCCTTCACCTGTTGCACGTCTCAAACCTGTGTTACTTTCTCCTTCTTCTGTTTCTGCCACAACACCTTTTAATGCACTATGATTCATTGGAACATAGTCTGCTGCTATTAAGTAAATTCTACCTTTTACATCATCACTATCATTTGTATCTGAACCACCTACATAAAATAGTTTCCAATCACTTGTTTCTGAGTTTCCGTCTAAATCTACTCCATAATTTACGTAACTTCCATAATATTTCTTTGGATTTTCGCTTAATTCTTCTGCTGTTAGCTTATGCATTGATTCTCTTACATCTTCTATTGTATTTGTTACTGTATCTAAATAATACTCTTCATTGCTTTGTGCATTTTTGTATTTGTCTGTTGCTTTTTTTGCCATACTTATTAATCCATTATCTCCTAAACTTAATCTTAAAGCAACTCCTGCTAAGATTAACATTATGACTATGGTAACTACTAAAGCAACTAATGTTACACCATGCTCTTTCAATTCTTGATTTTTCATTTGTTTTAATTTCATTTTGGTTTCCTCCTCAATTTTTTTATTACTATTTATTAATTAATGATTAATGTTTTATATATCTTAAAAATATTATATTTGACAGTGTCCGCACTAACTTTCAACAGAAGTGTTTGAAATAAATTTCATGCACAAATAAAAGCCACATATTTTAGTTCTCACTAAAATACATAGCTTTGATTTCTATGTTTCCATTTATTTCTATTAATTTTAAACTATTTGTGTGTGTGTGTGTGTGTGTGTGTGTACTCTCGCAAGGCTTTCAAGCTTTTTCATCTTTTGATTTCTCCTTCTTTAATTAAATTTTTCTTTTTATTACTACACTTATACTATCACATCATTTTTACTTTTTCAACTATTATTTTATTACATTTGCATTACATAATAACTATCAGCATAGCCAAAAATCAACAGAACAATCCCCAAATGCACAAAGTAATGAAATGGCATTATTCAAAAAATTATTCATTAAAAGTAGCTACTACACTGGCAATTGCATACTCTTTAAGATGAGATATACTCACATCAATCTCTGCACATTTTATATCAATGTCAATAAAGTTAATGTATGGCCTACCACTGTCATCATTTAATATCTCCACATTTTTCCATGAAATAGAATATTTATCTTGCAGATACTTTGATATTGCCTTAAAGCACGCTTCCTTTGCTGCAAATCTTGCAGCGTAATGCTGATACTTTGCACTTTTTTTACTTTCACAGTATGCAATTTCTTTATCAGTGAACACAGTGTGTGCAAATTTTGCATTTTCAAAAGCATCTTTTATTCTATTAACTTCAATTATATCTGTACCAATTGTAGTTTTCATTTCATTTTCCTATTTTTATATAATTAAATTTTAAATTAATTAATCTTAAAAATATTATAGTTAAAGCGTCCGCGCAGCGCTCAACCGGAGCGTTAGCGTAGGGCGAATGAAGCAAATTTCATACAAGCGCCGAATGGCATTATGTAAGCTTTATGAAGTAAATTAACTGCAAAGCCATGAAGGCATTACGAAATTTGCGACAGCAAGGCGCATAAACTATAATATTTTTAAGATTAAGAATAATTATAATTAATCTAAAATGTTATAGTTGCAGCGTCCGTGCTAGACTCCAACCAGAGCGTTAGCGTAGGGCGCTTGAAGCAAATTTCATACAAGCGCTTGAAGTAATTTTATATATCTATATATCCAACCCATTAATTAAAATGATTATTCCAATTATTATAAATACCACCAACAGAACTATTTCAAATCTTTTATATGTCATATTTTCATTTAGCTTATTATTTTTATATAGCAAATCAAATTGATTTTCTACTGTAACATATACCTTATCTAATTTAAGCTTTTCCCTTAATGTGTCGCAGAATTTATCTTTATCTGTTTCTGTTACAGCATATACTTGTTGTGAGAATTCTACATAACTATTTCTTGCTCTGTCGAACATATTTGGAAATTGTAATTCTTTATTTACCTTATTTAAATATATTAATTTATACAATTCTAATACTTGTGCATACAAATGCTCTTCTTTACTGTCTTTTAGCTCATACGCATCTTCTGATCTTAGATTAATTTCTTCCATTTCTTGTGTTTCTTCATATTTTGTTAATTTCTTTACAACTGCTACATTATCAGTAATTGCAAAGCATACACCTGTATTAAAGCATATTACTATATTTTTATCTTTTTCGAATACATTGCAATTATAAGTGCTACAAATTGCAGCTTTTAAGTCATTTCCTAAACTATTATATTCTGCTATTACTTCTTTTGCGTTCATATTAAATGACCAAAACAAATATTCTCTAATACTTGGCATAAAATAATCATACACTGATTTATTCTTTTTCTTGTCAAATATTTTTAATTTGTACTTATCTTCTAACAAAAGCTCATAATATCCTGATATTCTTTTTTCATCAATTAAATATGGATAAATCTTAATTTTCTTTTGTTCCATTTCACATTCTCCTTGTATAATTTTTTATAAATTTTTTAATACATATTTTATAAACACATTTTTTATTTCATTTAGTTTTTTCAAGGATTTCATATAAATCATTACTTTTACATAATAAATTCCATTCCTTTCTCGCTTCGCTCGGAAGGCACACATAGGTATGAAAGATTGATTTTTTCAAACTAATCACTATTCATTTACATCTGTGTAATAATTTGCGTTTAGGTCAGGTGCCAAATGCCATTTATTTATGAAACTTATTACCGTGTTCTGACTAAAATTATATTTTGGTTCTACAATTACTTTTCCTGATGCATCAATTGCTCCCCATTTTCCGTCTTTCTTTACTGCTGAGAATCCATAATCATTTTGTTCTGTTGCATCGTCATATATATAGTCAACTACTACTATTCCATTTTTGTCTACAAATCCGTATTTATTATTATTTTTTGATAGGAATAATGTATTACTTGATAGTACATCTTTTACATTTTTTTCCTCTAACTTGAAATTATAATACTTATATTCTCCGTTTTGTCTTACTTTAATATATCCGAGATTTGTATTAATTTCTGATAATATGCCTGAACAATTTACAACAAATGATTCATCAAGTAAGTCTACTTCTCCGTTTTCTTTTTCCGCTTCTATAAATCCTTCTTCACTAGAAAATGATATATTGTTATATATATAATCAACTTGAACTTTACCAGTTATATCGATTATTCCATATTTTCCGTCCTTTTTTGCGATATAATTTCCTTCAAATAGATATTTCAAATCTTGATATTCTTGTGGTATTACGCTTTCTCCTGATGAGGAAATAACACCATATTTATCATTAGATTTTACTATTATATTACTGTTGTCAATACTAACTGCTTCACTAAATCCATTTTTTAGCTTTATTAAACCATTTGAATCAACTAATTCAATATCATTTTCTTCTTTTACAATATACATTTCACTACCATAAATATGCATTATTTCTGTATATTTACAATCTAATATCTGCTTTCTATTATAATTTATTAATCCATATTTACCGCTTTCATTTTTTACAATATAGCCGTCTTCATATTTATCTGTTAATGCTATTATATCAGCATATTCGTTTTCAATAATTACACTTCCACTATTGTCGACTAATCCTTTTTTTCCGTCTTTTTCTGTGACAAAACTTTTTGTTACATTTTTTAGAGGAGTTATTGAGCTATATTCAGGAGATAACAATTCTTTGCCATTAAAATTAATTAGACCATACTTTCCGTCTCTTTCAACTTTTAATACGCTTGTGTCATAGAATACATTTCCATTGTTATCTATATTTTGCATGGCTTCAACGTTATCATATGATGTGAATAATTTAGTTGAATTGGCATCTATGGCAAAAGACTGATATGTATTATTTTCTGTGTCTACATTTTCTTGACAGATAAATATTGCCTTAGTTGGGTCAGGTATTACAATCATGTTATCATATTCTGCACTAACTATTATTTCGCCTTTTGAATTAATTACACCCCATTTATCATTTGTTGATACAACTAAATATGAATTTGCTACATTTTTTGTTTCAACTTTACTTTTTAGATTTGGGAAATTAATCATTAGCACGATTATCATTACTATAACTGCTAAAACAAGTACAGTGGCAACAACTTTTTTCACATTAAGTTTTCTTTCACCGTCATATCTCTTTCCTCTTCCCATACTTCTCTTATAGCATATACATTAAACTTGATATACTATAATCTCCTTTCTTAACTTAGATTTTGCACTTTATATACACATTTTGTAAATATGTGAAATTACAAATCTAAGGAATAATTTTCGTCAATTATAATATATCAAGTTTTTACATTTTTTTCAATAGAAAAATTGAAATTTCATAATATTAATTTTTGTTGCCAAATTATTACAATAGCCAACTTTCAGTATTTTTCTTTATTAAAGCCATTATCTGTAACATATTATTTTCAAAGAAATCCTCTTTAAAAATAATATCTAATAACATACTATTTTTTTATGACTTTTACAACCATTACACTCATATCATCTTTTGGCTTGCCTACACAGTTGTCTATAGCTTCTTTTAAGATTATATTGGCAATCCTTTCAGGTACATCAGTTTGTATATCTTCTAGCAAATATTTTAACCACAAATCTCTGTTAGCATATTCAATACTTGAGTCTAATATTCCGTCACTGCACATTACTATAATGTCGCCATTTTCAAGGTCTTTATCATATATATCTACTTTTATATCGTTCATAATTCCGGTAGGAAGTGAATTTGATTTTATTAAACTTACATTTCTATTTTTCTTTATATAAGTAGGACATGCTGCGCTTTTTATTAGTTGTATATTTCCTGCATACAAGTCTAGTATACTTAAATCTAAAGTAGCATAGCTATCTTCTTTATTGGCTGTTAAAATGGCGGAATTGATGAGTCTTAAAGATGTTTCTTTTTCAAATCCTGAACTTAGCAATCTTTCTAACATACTTATTGCTATTTTACTATTTTTTTCAGCATCCTTTCCTGTTCCCATACCGTCGCTTATTGCAAATAAATATTTTCCGTCTCCAAGTCTTACACTTGACATCATATCTCCTGATACAGTTTCTCCGTCTTTTTTTGCTTTTGCAATGCCGGTTTGTAGTAAAAAGTTATCATCTGAAATATATGTATATACGCAAGTATCTCTATTCAATCTAATTCCACATTTTTGGTCTTGTACTGTTAGTCTTTCTCCGAGTGCACTTGAGATTCCTTTAGATATTTGCTTAATTGGGCATAGCTTTCCTGCCATATCATCACATGCATCAGTATATGCGTTTATTATAAATCTTCCGGAATTTTCTCTTCTGATTTTTAAATCTTTTATCTCTATATTTTTGTCTTTTAGAGTTTTTATTATTTTTTCTTTTTGTAATTTGAATTCGTCGTTGTCTGTTTCTATCATATCGTCTGTAATGTTTTCTATTGCGGTTTTAACCGTTTTTAATTGGTCAGACATATTCTTATTTGCTTCATCTAATTTTTTCTGCCATACAAGATTTACTTTGCAAATTCTATATGCTGAGTTTATTGCTTTAAGCATCTCTCTAATTTCTTTTTCTTCTACTTCATTTGCCACCATGTCATCTGAGCTCATTAAATAAGTATTATGCTTTGCAAATATACTAATAATCGCATTTTGAGTAAGAATACCATTTTCCATTAGATTATCGAATATATCTTTTAATATTTTTCCGTCATCATTATAAATATCATCATATAAAAGGTTGTCTTCCATGCCTTCCAATGATTTCATCACTTCATCTTCAAAGGTTTCTTCATTTTTTTCATAAAGCTCGTCCTGCTTATAATTATTAGCAATATCTGAAATAGTTTTTGATATGCTATTAAGTTTTATCAATGCTTCATCATTACCTTCTAATACTCTTCCCGCTTCAGGCAAAAGCTTTGTTTGTGGGATTATTTTATCTATATTTATTTTTGTACTTTTTGGTACTGCTAGTAATCCAACTGATGCGATTAAAATTTCCTGAAACATAATTATATCAGCTGCTCCACCATTTGCACTATATGCTATAAGTATATTTCCAAGTGCAAATCCTATTATTACTCCAATTTTTCCGAATCTATTTAATAATCCTGCCAACATACCTGATATTGCATACGTTGCTATTAAGGCCACATTTCCGTCTCCAATTATACCTAAAACGATTCCTACTGTAGTTCCACTAATTCCACCTACTAATATGCCATTTCTCCACCCTAAAACTAACACTATAAAAATACATATTATATTTCTTAGTGAAAATGAAAATAACTGCACATTACTTAGAGAAATCGTTGCAATAGCTATAAGTAAACTAGCTCCAATCACTTCTTCTATTGAAAAAACTTTTTTAATTCCATACTGCTCTATCACATCTAACGAATTTACAAATATTTTGTAGAAAATATAACTTGCAACACTTGTCGTTACAGCCACTAGCAAATCGTAGAAGTAAAATCCCCTAAATATCATTGCAATAGCTTGTACTACAAATATTGAAATAAAAAGATATCCTCCTAATCTGATTTTTTCATTTTCTTCTTCTCTTCTAGCAGGCTTTTTAACTAAAACCATAAATAACATCAAAATTGAAGAAAATACAAATAGAAGGGTATTACTACCACCGAATTTTATAGCTGTTCCCAAAAGACTTGCTAAATATACTACTGCAATTGGCACTCCATTACTTATACTTGCGGCAACCATAGCTAGTCCAAATGGTGCAATTACAGTTTGATCAACTCCGAATCCAACCATTGATAACATTAAAGTTAATATGTATATAAAAATATTTTGAATACTAAAAATTTTTGAAAGTACTTCTTTTAAATTAATATTTTCCCTATTTTCTTCATAATCTCTTGAAATATTTTGTAACATCCTTACCACCTCTAACTTTCTTAGCTTAGATTGTAATACAAGCTTTTTAATTTTTTTGTCAAAATTACGTACCTATGCTAAAAAAGTCTACGACATTTTGTGATATATTTTTTTCTTATTTTATATTAATTTATTCAAAATTACAAGAGTTTCTAAAAAAACAGTGGACTATTTTGTAATCCACTGTTATTTTTAAACACTATATTGTTGTGTTATCTCAAGATAATTATATTATCTTTTTGATAAACAATACTCCTGCGACTAAAATCATTATTGCTGCAGCTGCTAGCATAATTACCAATACATAATTTCTGTTTTCACCAGTTGGTGGTAATATTACTATCTTTTGACTGCTGTCTGCATCAATTTCTGAAGGTGTAACCAAATCAATTGTTGTATAAATTTCTTCACTTGCATCATCTCCTAATGACTGGTCTGACATTTCTTGGTTTCCTGATATTGAGTAAGCCATTTTTCTTCCTTGAGAGTTTGATGTAGCAACAATTTCTGCTAAGTTATTATATACAAAGTTTCCTTCGCCGGTATTTGATAATAATGCTGATATTACAAGCTTTGTAGATGATGTAGAATTATCTTCATCAAATAATGCTGGTAGTAATTCTGATGATAACTTATCTGTTGTTATCATTGTATTATATGTTGATGCTTGAGGTAGATATGCTCTATTTACTAAGTCGCTATCTAATTTTGATTCGTCTACTAACAATTCTCCATTATCTTGTAATGTTGATGATTTGATTATGTCTTGTGCATTTGTAACTTTCCAGTTAGAATCTACATCTTGATAATTTTCATCAAATCTTGCCAAATTAGATACATAGTCTATAATTTCTTTTGCATTAGTTGTTGATACTTTGCCTGCGTCATTTGGATATAATGATTTTCCTGTATAGTAGAATTGTTTATCTAAGTAATCAACTTCTCCTACGTTTTGTACTGATATATCATAAGTAGCTTCTATTGTAGCTCCTGCAATTAATTCTTCATCCATATATGCCTGTATTAACTCTGGTAGTTCTTTAGAATTTCTTGCTACTTCATATCCGTCTAATCTAAATCCATTATATTTTACACTATGTCCATTATGTTGTGCAAAGAATAAGTTGTTTACTGATTGTGTTGTGTCGAATAATGGTTGTCTATTAGCAAGTATTAATTTAAAGTTTGTAATTTCTTTATTTAGTTTTAATTGTGCTTTTGGTCTTTCTTGTAGTCCTAAATCAATATCTCCTATTGTGTAATCTATTTTATTATTGTTTCCTTGATTTTCAGTAGCACGTGTATTATATTCTATTTCTGTATCTATAATACCAGTTTCAGCAACCATTGCTGTATTTTGTTTTAATTGATTTATCTTTTCTTCTTGTGCTTTTCTTTGTTCTTCTATAGAGCTATATTCATATGTTCCAAGGCTTTCAAATGAATCTAGGATTTCTGCTCTATTATTTAATAATGTTTTATCATTTGCTCCCATAGACCAATTATTTACTTTTTCTCTATAACTATATACGTCTTTTGCATCTGATGCACCTTGTACATTAGCACTTGCTCCTATGTCATAATAGTACATTGAAGATTTATTTGACCAATTATTCTCGTTTTGAGATTCGTAATCTTTATATCCTCTTATTCCATTATAACTTGTGTCTTGATTTATTTCTGTTTGATATGTTGTTGATTTATAATCTTGACCATTATAAGATTTTGCATTTAGACCTTTTTTGCCTATTAGTGTATTTACACTATTTTCATTATTTAGTAATACTGTGTCTTCGTGGTCTCCATAAGTAAATCTAATGTAGAAATCTCCTGCTGGTACAGATTTAAATGCATATGTTCCATTATTTCCTATATTGTCTGATGATACATGGAATATTCCCGGTCCTGTAAGAATTACTTTTGATGAACCTATACCACTAAAGTATCTGTCATTATTTTCACTAACTTTTACTAACTGTCCGTTTCCGTCATAATCAAATGTTGTGGTTCCCCAAACTTTTTCTCCAATATAATTTCCTAAGAATATACCGTTGTTATCAACATTTTGTACAAGTTCAACTAATTCGACTTTAACACCATTTATTAATGTTTCTCCGTCTTCATGTTTACCATTTCCAACTACAGCCTTATCGTTTGTAACATTTCTTTCATCTTCATAAACATATCCTGATAATATCCTAGAGTCATTTTCTGTATTCTTTATTATTACCTTGATATTTGGTGCCTTATCTGTATCTGTTTCAAGTCTGTTTTCTACTTGGCTGGTTGTTGATGATCTTAAGTCTCCCTCGTTTGTTAAATCAACTGCTTGTAAACTTCCTGCTTTAGATTGTGTAGCTATAATTCCTGCTGTTTTTCCTGATACTGAAGCATCTACTCTTCCATTATTTTGTTGTAAATAATTTGGAATACTTGCATTTGGTCCATAATATGTAGAATATCCATTGATTTCTGCTATATTACGTTTTCCAACTGTTACTGTTCCTGCATTTAAGTCTTGGTCTAATTTAACTTTTCCTGTTGCTGGGTCATTATTTACCTTAAATGTTAGATACATTGTTACAGTTTCTCCTGGAGTCAATCTATCACTTCCTGATGCTGACTTAATTCCAGTAATATATAATGAACTGTAATTGTAGTTTCCATTTGAAAGAGTTTTGTTTGCTTCTCTATCTGCGAAACTTGTCTTATTGCTTACAACTAAATTACTATTTGGTAATTTGTTTCCTTTCTTGTCTCCTATAAATGAATTTACATATGTTTCTGTAACATTTCCATTTTCATCATATCTATTATATGTGTTTAATGTATATGTTCCATTTGCATTTAATGTTCCGTCAAATGTATATTGATCTGCATCGTAGTAATCAACAATCTCATTAATTGATGCATCTAATGTTGGAGAAGCATTTAATACTATAATTCTGTATGTTACATACACTTGAATATTTTTAGCTGGAGTACTTTCATCATTATATAGATATTCTGAAGGACGTACCTCTCTAGAATATGCATATGCACCATTGTATAATTCATCTGCTGCTCTAACTTCTATATTCCATGTTCCGTCGTTATTTGCATCCTTTTTAGCATACTTGTATTCTTGTGATTTTCCGTTTACAATAACAGTTGCTTTATAAACGTCTTTTTCTAATTTTACTTCTTCATTTTCTCTTTCTGTTATTCCGAAATCTACATATCTACTTTGATCTGATTTTTTAGTATATAAATATGAATATACTTCGCCTTGACCAAATGTTACTGTTTCAACATTATCAGGTGGGTTATTTAAATCTTCTAGTACAAATCTATCATATACTGGATATTGTACTAGAGATGTACCACTTGTTAATGGATCATCTACATGGGTTGTTGCCTCTATCATACAATCTTTGATAAATGTTACAACACCTGCACAGTCAACACTTCCAACTCCCTTAGATTGTAACCATTTTGTAAGTTCTGTATAAGCTTTATCATAAGAACCTTGAGATACAACATATTTTAAGAATTGGTTCCATGCATCACCATATGTTAATGCTATTATTTTTCCTTCATTATCTTTTCCATTTTCAATGTACTCGCCATTATCTCGTGCAAGTTTTGTTTGTAATCCATAAGATTTATGCCATTGACCATTTATCTTATAGTTCTTTGGAGTTGAATCTATTTTTCCAAATCTACTATTAAATGAGTCTCTTGAAATATCTTGTCCGTTTGAATATCCACCTGTCAAATTATTCTTATAATATGTAGTTTGATATAATTGTCCATTATATACAAATTTTACATAATATTTTATTAATGGATTTAAGTTAGAGAAATGATATTTACCATTAGCATCTGTTATAGTTGTTGCAACTAAATTGTTATTTTCATCATATAATCTAACTTCCATGCCGGCAAATGGAGTATCATTAGCTGATCTTACACCTGAAATGATTAGAGTTTTTACTTCTCCTAAGTCTTGCCATACATTTCCACCTAATTCCATTAAGAAGCTTTTTGCTCCCATTAGAGGTGAACCATAATCTTCTTTTGCTACTACTGCTACTTTAACTTCGCCTTCATCTTTCCACTCAGCTCTTATACCAGCATCTGCTGAAGCTTCAATTCCTATTTTTATAAGCTCTTGTAACCTAGTTGGTATTTCTATTTCTGCTTTGTATTTGAAAGATTTTACATAGTAATAATGATGTTGATATCCTGTAATACGTCCGTTTGAATCATATATTGGATCTTCCCATGAATCGGTTCCGTCTGTTACTTCACAATTAATTATTTTTAAATCCATGCTAGCGAACTCATTTCCTTTATCAGTTAGAGTTCCTGTTAAAGCCATACCAAATTGTTCATCAAATATATTTCCTGGAATATTTGCAGGATCGAAGTTATCTGATACTTCTAGTCTTAAATTAACATCATTTATATATCCTTCTACTGTTCCCTTTGAACCTATATAAACTGAACCTGTTCCGTCTACTTCTTTAATATATTTTATTCCTATTCCTGGATTTATTTTTGTAACACCTTGATTAGGTTTAAATCTGATGTAGAATTCTTTTCCAAACCCAGGGAATTGAATCTCCTTACCATTTTTGTCAAGTATTTTGATACTAGTTCCGTCTATTCCTGTTATTTCAAATGATGCAAAAGGTACTATGTCAGAATATTCATTAATTCTAGCTAATTCATTATAAAATATAGTTTTAGCTTCTGGTGTAGAATCTAATCCAGTTGTTTTTACATCTAACTTGTAAGGTCCAACTGTGTAATAATCATTTACTGAATCTACTAGAACTCTGCATTTATCTGAAGTACTAGAAAATTCTATTTTTCCGTCCTTATTAAGAATTCCATAATAGAATTGTGCATATTGCTCTGCTCTAGCTTGTAACTTTGACTTCAATGTGTTGTTTGAATCTTTAACAGCATAGTCTAAAAGCATACCTTGAAATTTCTCTGAATCTTTGTATTGATCTGATGCCCAAATTATCTGCTGTATTGCTTCTTCATCCCAATTGTTAGTCTGAATAGCTGTATAAATGGCAAATGCAACACTTTGTTCTAATTTGATGTCTTTATTATAGCTATAGTCAATTTCCCTTGAAGATGCATCCATACCACTTACATTTTCAATCCAGTATGATCTAAGGTGATCAATACAGAATAAATATGCATCATTTAGATAAGCTTCTGCTTCCGGAGATTTAATTGATAAATTCTTATTATCCGAGCTATAAACTGTAGTTGAGCCATATACAGATTTACCTATCAGCCATACAATTGCAGTAACGATTATCATTAGTAAAATTTTAGATTTTTTACTACTTAATCTCATTGCTATCTCCTTTCTATATAATTATACATTTTGTTTATAATATGTTTTTTGACTTCATATATTGCTATACCTAATATTGCTAATATTCCTATAGTAATTCCTGTAAATGATGCTATTTCTTTACCTGTTGCCATACCTATTACAACATCTGCTGATGATTTGTCATCTACTGCATCTTGGGTATTTCCAGCATTTGCATCAATATCTTCTAGTCCATATTCATTATAATACATTGCTATTTCTGCAGTGTTTCTAACTGTACCTGTATTTTCTCCTGACATCTTTCTGCTTAATACTAATGTTAATACTGCAGTTTCTCCTGGATTAATTAATGTATTTGCTAAGCTTGTATTATAAGCATTTCCGTCTTGTCCTAGATACCATGAACTGTTTAGTTCTGAGTTAAATGTCATACCTTCAGGAACATAATCAATAACTGATTTAGCATATCCTGATACTTGACCTTTGTTCTCAACACTAATCTTATATTCGATTAATACTGTTGCGAACTCTACATTAGCAGTTGCTAATTCAACTTTAGCTACTGATAAATCATTTTGATCATAAACTTTTGTCTCTGCCTTAGTATTTGTTACAGTTATTCTTGATATTGTTTTACTAATATCTAAATCAAATATTCTGTTTCTAACTAATCCTAAGTCTATATTATAGATATTTGCATTATCTATTTTTATTTCATCAGTTATAGCAACTTCTTTTTCATCCATTTTAGCTGTTACAAAATCTGAATTCTCTGATTCTGATATATCAGCTACTTTATATGGTGCTACCCCATAATTTAATCCGTCTATTTCAACAACAACTATATAACTTCCTGGATTTACATTTACAAAAATGTATACTCCTGATTGATTTGTTGTTGTTACTAATTCTTTACCGTCAACATCTTTTGCTATTTTTCCGGTTTGTTTGTCATATAATCTAACAGTTAAACCTGATACTTTTTCTTCTGCCTGTTCTTTTCTACCATTTGTATTTGCATCTAACCATGCTGTTCCACTAACTTTATAAGTTCCTTCTTTAGTTACAACATCATCTAAGTCTTCGTTACCTGTTCCTGGTGTTCCACTTGGTTCTGTACTTGGACCAACCGAACTATCTGATGTTCCAACAATTTTATGTGTTAGTGTATTAGTATTTATAGATTTTTCTCCATATTTTATAGTTGCAGTGTTTTGTATGTCTTCTACTCTACCTTTTTGTAACATATATGGTAATGCTCTAATTGTTAATCTTGCTGTTTGTGATGCTTCTATATCTAATGATACTAATATGTCTGCTGAACCTGCATCTTGTTGTTTTGTTCCATTTGCATCTTGTATTTCATAACCTAATACACCTAATGCTGATGCAATAGTATCTTTTACAGTAACTGTAACCTTTTCACTTCCATTATTTTTTACATCAATATAATATTCCATATCATCATTGTCGCTCATATTTCCTTCAGGAATATTGCTTGATAATGATGCTGTTATAGTCTCTTTAATTACTTTGTATGAGATTGTATTAACTTTTGATTCTCCTTGCATACCTTCGCAAGTTACACTACTTGTTATATTTATTTGTTCTTCATTTCCAATATTATCTGCCTCAAGCTTAATTGTCAAACCGTCTGTTGCTCCTGGTTTTATAGTATCTCTCTTGTATGTTAGTGTATGGCTTGATTCATCATAATTGTACTCTGTATTCTCATTATTTAAAACTGCTACTATTTTTAATTGTCTAGGTATAACAATTTTAGCCACTACATTATTTTTTGCTTCATAGTTAGCATTTCTAATATCTAGGCAATAATTGATTTCATCACCTTTGCTAACTGATTTGTTAGCTTTATCTGATGTTGCTAATGTTTCAATATCACCTTTTACAACATTTACTGTTATTTGTGCTGTAACATTTCCGTCTAATTTTTCTGCACTAACTGCTGACATGATTTTTTGTTCTGTTACTTCATTTTCAACTCCAGTAATTGTTTGAACTACTGCTAAAATATATTCTACTGTTTTTGTTTCACCTATATTAAGTGTTTCTATTGTAGAGCTTAATGTTTTAGTATTGTAGTCATAAGTATATTTTGGAATATCTGTAATTCCATAAGTTTCATTTATTAGAGCAATTCCAGCTGGTAAATTAATATCAACTTTTACATTATCTGCAACGTCTTTTCCGTCGTTTCTAATATTTAGTCTGTATTTAATTAATTTACCTTCTTTAACTTGACCGCCATTTTGTATTTGACTGCCTGTTGTAAATTCAGTAACTATTGGTTCTAACTTAATGTCAGGTATTTCTCCTGTAGTCAAACCAACTGCTTTAGCTAAGACAACATCTTTAGATTGTCCTTGCTCTGCGTTATTATTATAATATACTGCATATGTAGATTTAGCTGTATTTCCATATTGTAGGTTTTCAGGAACTTTTACACTGTAATCAAAAGTCATTGATGATATTTGTTCTACAGGTCCATTTGCAACTATTTTATATGCTTTTGAATTTTCACTATATGTATTTGTCCATGAACTTCCTTCAACTGTTTCGTTTGCATTTTCACTATATAATACATTTGCATCTAATCCATTTACATTTACTGTACTTGCTAATTTTGTATCAAAGTTTGAACCCAAATCGTTCTCATTTGCATCTTTGTTTCCGCTAGTTGGTAATGTTCCTAAAATAGTAACTCCTGTTGCCTCATGACCTAGGTTATTCACAATTGTTCCACTTATTGTTACATTTTTTTCTGTATCATTTGCTTGGATTTTAGAAATCTTTTCTTCTCCTTCTTGTGCTGTTACTTTCTCTCCATTTACTTCTAATGAGTTAGTTGTAACAAATCCAGTAGGAGCAACTATTCCTATATTTTCTTGTACTTGATTATTTTCTCCAGTTTCTCCATTTGCATAATCTAGTGTAATAATGCCTTCAGTTGTTGGTGCTAAATTGTCTAATATTATGTCTGCAACTATTCTTACTACTGTTCCATTAGATGTTGATTGTGAACTATATTTTGTTTGTGTTCCACTTAAATCCAATGAAATTACATTTCCATTTACATTTAGATTATTTAGTACTAATTCGTCTTCATATATAAGGTTAGCTTCTTTTACATTTACCTCTTTTACTTCTTTAGGTAATGTAATATTTAATTTTGCATTTGAATATAATGCATTTGTTATATCATTTGTTTCTAATGTTGCTGTTATAATAACATCTTCATTTTTAACAACTGTTGATAAATTATCTGCATTTATATTTAATTGTGCTGTTGATTTAGGTTCTATTAATTTAGTTGTTTTTGAAATTGTTTTAGAGCAATTTGCATTTTGCTCTTTATATCCTTCTGCTACTACATTAGTTGTTAATTCTGTAAAACTTGCTATTTGTTCTTTAGAAAAGTTCCTATTTGAATTTATTACCTTTGAAATAACTAATTCTAGGTCTCCTTCCTTTTCTACTTTGCTTGTTTCCATTGTAATCTTTGCATTATTTACTTCTAATTCAAGATTATCTTTTGATAAAGTTCCTAATTCTGTTCCGTCTTCTGCTAAGATTTTTATAGTTCCGTTTTCTCCAAGAATTTCAACTAGGTTATCTCTATCAACTTTTACTTTTCTATCTGTTATAGAATTATTTGCAACACTGCTATTAAACGTTGAATCATTTTCATGTATTTTTATTGCATCTAATACATCTTTAAATCCAACATTAGCTTTTAATCTTACTTCAAATGCTGTCTCATAATTATTTTGTTCATTTTTAAGATTTGTGTACATATAACCTTTGTTTATCTCATCTGTTCCAAAGGCTTCTATCTCAACATATTCTCCAACTTTTTCTGTTAATTCAAAAGTATTTGTTATATTAGCTTCAATAGTATTATTTTTAACATTAGCCTTTGCTGATATCTTTGATTCTATTGTGGCTTTTTCAACTTGTGTATCATAAATATATGTAACCATATATTCATCTTGAGAATCCCATTTTATCTTTCCTTCTGAATCAGGTGTGTTTTCCTTATTAATTGTAACTTTATTATCTTCATAAGAATATGTAATTTCTTTTCCTGTTACAATTACGTTAGTTGGCTCTGTTCCTTCTAATGTTGGGGCATTTAAAACAATTTCTTTGCTTTTTACAGGCATTTTATTTTCTTCAATACCTTCTTTTACTTTAAAGCTTATCATTGTTTTATTTTCGCCGAACTTAATATATCTAACCAAACTTTGTTCAGCTAGTTCTTTTAACTCTGATGTCCACTCTACATGCTCTGTCAATGATTTGTTTATCTTTTTCTCTTTACCATTTTGATTTACATATACTGCATTTAGAGTAATAGTGCTATCTTTGCCTAAAATATCTTCTGATACTCTGCTTTCCTTTTTTAGTCTTATTGGTAATGATACATTTAAAACTTTTCCAGTATTTACTTCATCTAATCCAATAACATTTCCATTTATGGATTTTACATTTAGATTATCACTTTCGATAATCTCATAGTTATTGTTTTCTAAAGTAACTGTTGAATTTTTTAAATATCCTGTTCCTGAAACTTTTAGACTTAATAGTAAATTTCCCTCTTCGTTTACATCTAATGACGCACTATAATCATTATTAATAGTTGCATTAAATTCAACATTTTCTTCTGAAGTTTTAGCATCTTGCTGTATAGTTGTAGCATAAGAAACTACTGGCATGAAATTAACACTTGCTAGCATTGCTACAATTATTACTGCAATTAATTTGTTTAAAAGCTTTTGCATTGCAATCCTCCTTTAATATTTACATAATAATATACTATATATTATACAACGTTTTTCATTTATTTTCAAGGCTTTTGAGGTATATTTTTTTGCGTATTTACTTTTTTATTAATTCCGTAAACAGATATTCCGATTATTAACATACTAACTATTGCTATTACTATCATCCTATTATAGTCTTTATTAGCTCCAGTTGGTGTTAAAACTTGTACTTTTTGTCCACTATCTGCGTCTATTTCTTCAGGTTTTATCCACTCTGTTGAACCATCTTCTGATTTGTCTGTTGATTGCTTTGGCATCCTTTGATTTCCGACTATTGACAATTTCATCCTTCTTCCTAGAGTATTAGTTGTTTCTAATATTTCTGCTAGGTTAGTATATGTTAGATTTTTATCATTAATTGTATTTGTCAATAATGTTGATAATGTTAAGTAGATTTCTTTACTTGAAGCTATATGTTCAGTTGTAGAATCTATTGCTTGAGGAATTAATGGATCATGTAATTTTCTTGTTGTTACAAGCACATTAAATGTATTTAAATTATCTTTATATACATTATTTACCAAATGGCCGTCTACATTATCATTAATCAATGCTTCTACTGTGGTTATTGACCAATCTCCCACATCATTTTGATAATTTGCTTCAAAATTCATTTCATTTGTAATATAATCTATTACTTTTTCTGCAGTTGTTATTGAAACATTATTTATATCAGCATTATTTGTTTTTCCCAAATAATAGAATTGTTTATCTTGATAATCTACTTCTCCTATATTATTGACTGTAATTTTGTATATCAATCTTATTGTTGCACCGCTCATTAATCCTTCGTCCATATATGCAGTAACTAATTCTTCATTTCTTTCTGCTTGTTCATTGGCAATAGCCACTCTTAATCTATATCCTGTACTCTTTTCTTTCTCGTACACATTTTCATTATTGTAGTGTGAACCATAATATAGATTTGGTACCGATTGAGTTGTATCAAATAACATTTTTCCACTTGCAAGCTTTATTTGCACATTTGATAATTCTTTCGATAGTGACAACTGTGCCTCAGGTCTTTCGGTAAGTCCTAGATTTAGTCCTTCTACACTATATGACAACGATCCTCCATAATCGGTGCTTTTTCTATTGTACTCTACTTCTGTATTTATAACACCAGTTTGAGCCACCATATAAGTATTGGTTCCTAGTTCTTCTATGGCATTTATTTGATCTATTTTTGCGTTTCCTACATTACCTTTTTCCTTTTCATCTTTTGCTTTTAATGTTAATTGTGTTGATGAAGCTAACACTTCGGCTCTATGATTTTTCAATGATTGTAAACCTGCTACTGATGAATTATTTGTACTACCTTTAGAATAGTTTATCTCACGTTCTCTGTATCCATATACATCTTTTGCAGATGATACATTTTTCACCTTATCACTCTTTGCTATATCATAATAGTACATTGAAGCTGTAGGTGGAACATTATACGTTGGATTTGGTGTTGTATTTGAAACTATGTTTCTGTATGTTTGTATATCATTTATATTATTGTAGTAGTTTTGAGTTTCAACACTTACATACTGTCTAATTCCGTTATAAACTGATTCACTATTTTGATCTATACCTTGCTGATATGTTGTTGACTTATAATCCTGACCAGTATATGCTATGCTGTTTAATCCTTTATCACCTATTAAAGCATTAACATCATTATTAGTATTATTTAATATTGTATCATAATCATCACCATATAAAAATCTTATAAAGAAATCACCCGGTGGGATTGATTCAAACATATATTCCCCTTGTTCTTTCTCTAATTGTGTTGGATTTACAGCAAATACACCTTGTCCTGATAATATAACTTTTGCACGGTCGGTTCCGCTCGCATATCTATCATTGTTATTAGAACTAATATTCCAATTATTATCATAGGTTATGCTAGACCATACTTTTTCTCCTGCATAAGTTCCATTAAATAATCCTTGACTGTTTACATTTTGTACCAATTCAACTAATTCCACTGTAACACCATTAATCTTTTTATCTGTATTGCCTTGAACATCCCTATCTGTTAAATCAAACTTTCCATTTCCTATAACAGCATTATCAGAGATTTCTGTTCTTGCATCTTCAAATGTATAGCCGCTCAATTTTCTAGTGTCATTTGAATCGGTATCTATTACCAGTTTTAAATTACCTGCCTTATCGCAGTCATCTTCTAGTCTATTTTCCCAAGCTCTGTTACTTGAAATTATATTACCGTTCGAATCCAAATCTCCTTTTCTTAAACTTCCTGGATTTGAATCTACATCTATAACCCCAGCTTTAATATATTGTTGGCTGGCATTATCATAATAATAAGTTTTGTATCCATTAATTTCTGCTATGTTCTTCTTTCCTAGTGTAGTATCATTATCATTAGAAGCAATATTGTCTAACAACTTATTTATATCTTGATCTATTTTTACCCTGTTAGTCATACTATCTTTGTTAACCTTCAATGTTAGATATATATATGTATATGATCCAGTTTCAAATATTGTATTTCCTGACTTATCTTTTATATTTGTAATATATAATGATCCATAATTATTTATACCATTTATATTACTACTGCTCTTATAATAATCTGACATATTATTATTATATTTCCATTTATATATTGATTCTGTACTCACTGTTATATCAGATATTTTTCTACCTTTTGTATCTCCTATAAATGTATTGTTTTGGATTATTGTACTATTTGGATCATAGTTATATTGGTCTGTGTCATAATAATCTACAATTTCAGATACTGAGCTACAAATTACTGCAGAGGCATTTTTTACAGCAATTTTATATGTTACAAAAACTTGTAAATTTTTATAGCCCGACTCATTGTCATCATATAAATATTCTGATTTTCTCAATGACCTTATATCAATATTAGTTCCATTGTAATCTGCATCATTGCTTCTTAACTGTGCACTAGAAGCAGGTGAAGTATTTTGCAATGCATATGTTCCAGTATTTAAATCAACAATCCAATTGTCATCTTGATCCACATAAGAATTCTTAGTATTATACATATATTCTTGTTGTTTTCCATTTATTAACAACGTAGTTTTATATAATGATTTTGTAAGGTATAAATCAGCATTAACTCTTAAGTATACTCCAAAATCAACTTGCCTACTTTGATCTGATTTAGTACTATATAGATAATAATATCGTGTTGCTCCCAAAGGCACTGTTGTTACATTATTATTTGAAACTCCTGCATTTAGATTATCTACATTTTCCAATATAAATTTACTATATGCTGGATATGAAGGTGTTGATGCTGTAATTAAGGTATCCCTAATAAACATCATTATCCATCTAATCTCTGTTGCATTTAAATTATAATCTGTCACCAATATACTATGAAGTTTATTCCAATATTCTTCATCTGTTTCTTCACTATATCCATGACGTTGTGAATTAGTTACATTATAATACGTACTATTCATAGTCGCAGAAGAAGTTGATATAAAATTATGACTATTAGTTACTATATCTTTAAAAATCTGTAATACATCATAATATCTAAATGCACCTACATTTTCTTCCTTATTTTGCTTTGGATCCTCTGAACCATATTTTATATAATTACCATTTTTATCTTCTATTTTGGTGTACAGACCGATAAGCCTTTCGCCAAATACTCTCATTTTCATGTTTATAATTATGCGGAGAGGAATCTATTTCGTCAAATTTATCATTATATTCACTTCTGTTAGTTTTCTTTACATTTGATTCTTGTGCTGTTGAATATCCTCCGGATAAATCATTGGTATATGTAGTATTTTGAAATCTCATACCGTCATATGTAAACAGAACTTTATATTTGTGCATTGGATTTAATTTTTGAAATCCATATTCTCCCTGTGCATCTGTAGTGGTAGTATATACCGATTTGTTAGTAGTTGTATCAAACAGCTCTACCTGAATTCCTGCCATATCTAAATCATTGGTTCGTTTCTTCGGTCCATAATCTCCCACTTTAGCGCCTTCCAGTGATTGCCATACATTTCCACCGAGATACATATTTATTTCCTTGCCTGGAAGATAAAGCCACTCTGCCGCGCCATGTTGACTTGAATTATACTCATAATATTTTTCAAATTCTATTTTAACAGTTGGTGGTGGTGTTTTCCACTCTGGCGGTATTACTACTTTCCAATTACCGTTTCTAACTGCAGAAAATGTTACTGGTGGCTGAATATTTTTTATATACTCTGTTACTGTTACTCCGTGTTATCCTTATTGCTATATGAAAACCAACCCTTTCTAAATAATCCATTATGTCATTTTTAGCCAATTCATTCGCATCCTCTAAAGTATCACTCCAGTCTGTAATATGAGTTGTATATAATATTTCTTCAGAATGATTAATTATTAATTGTAAATCTAATCTATAATGTGTCTTATCTGGCTCAACTGACATTGTATGTCCTGTTTCAATATTATGTTTTGCACCAAAAGCTCTATCCGTTTTATACTTATACGACATATTACATTGTGGACAAAAGAAATCATATGATTCTTCATGTTCTCGAAATGTCTGTATATGTATATCTCCATCATTTTGTATAAATTCCTCATTTATGACTATTCCGCTTTCAGCTTTAATTTCAACCTCCATAGTATCTCTATCTATGCCCCACTCTTTGCCTTTTTTATATATTTCATCCTTTATATCCTTTATCATTTTTTCTTTTGCTGCTGCAATTTTTTCAAGTGTTAACCAATTATCAGTAAACTCTGCATTTCCATTATAATAAATAATTCGTCCATCTTCTCCCCAACCTCCCAATATATCTATATCAGGATCCACATTAACAACAGATTGTATAATACTAGCATTATCTTGAAGCATATTATATGTTATCTTATATGACTTATATGATTTTGCAATTCCTGAATATGGCGTCATGAAATTAATTTTTACTAATGGTTTTATAATATCTATTTGCTTTGCATCATTTTTTTGTTTTGCCCTCACATAAAATTTTTGTCCAAATTTAGGGAATTTAGTAATTTTGTTTCCATTAGCATCTATTATCTCTATATCAGTTAGTGTTCCTTTACTTCCGTCTGTGTATTTTGCATATGCTGCTATTGATCCTGAGCAAAATTGATTTGATGATGTTTCTCCTTTATTCTTTCCAATTATCTCATTATATACTAAACTTCCCATTGTTGTTCCTTCACATCCATTTACTCCTTCCCAACTCTGATGTTGAAATGAGATTGTATAAGGTCCTACTGTATAAGTTTTATTACTCTGATCTACAAGCACTTCTAGTGATGTACTAGACGTAGTACAATTTAATCCTAATTTATATTCTTTATTATCTTTATATAATGCTCTATATATAAAATTGCAAAATTGATTTGATCGTCCTCTTATTGTTCCGTCATAAGGATTTGTTTTTAAATTCGTATCCACACCAATCAAGCAAGTACTTCCGTCATAACTTGTACCTTGCCATTGCCATGATGCCCATACAACATCTTGTAATTCTACGTCTGTTGCTCCATTTGCTCTTGCGTAAGCAACAGATTGAGGAATATCAACTGTCTTTTCATGATGCCACTCAACATATTGTTGGGCTGCACCCACACCTCCGTCAGGAACGTAAGTTTTATCGTTCTCATGATATGTTAGTCTTCTTGGTAATGACCATCCAAATCCCGCACAAAATGTATCTCTCCTAAATAGATACATTTCATTTGCATTTGCTCCGTTCTGCAAGTTTCCACCAAATATTGGTGGCTCAGATGCAGCTGAGGCAACTACATCTTCTACATTTTGTGATACTTCCTTAGTTTCAGAGACATTTAATATTTTTCCTATTTGTATTAATGTTACTAATATTGCTGAAACTAATAATATAACTATGCATCCATATTTTAGTTTATTTTTCATTATATAGTTACCTCCCTTCTTCTGTATTTTATACACTTTTGTGCATATCTTTAGTTTTATTATCTATTTATGAATTTATATATTTCATATCCTGCCAAACCAATTATTGCAATAATGCTCAATGATATTGTTGCTATTTGTATTACTAATTGACTTGTATTATCTTTTACTACTATATCTGCAACTTTTGCATTAATTTTTGCTAAATTTTCTACAGTTGTTATTGCTCCATATTGATTATAAGTTTCTCTTATTTCAGCTGTACTATGGATTAGATCTGTATCTTCTAATGTAATATCTTTTACTAATATTAATTTAATTTTTTTAGATTCCCTCGGTTGTAATTTTTCATTAGCTATGCTTGTATTTATTGCATCTCCATTACTGTCTATATACCAGTCGGAATTTAACTCTGATATAAATTTCGTTCCTTTTGGTATATAGTTTGCTATATTTGTTACATATCCCTCTACATTGCCTTCATTAGTCAACTGTATTACATACTCTATTACTAATGTTGCATTTTCTTTTTTTCTCAACTTTAATAATGCATTTTCTGTGTTAAAGTCATATACTTTTGTTTCATGTCCATTGATTACACTTACTTTTGATATGGTTTCTTTTAATGTAATATTGAAATTTTCTTTGTCAATTAATCCTAGATCAATATTGTATTGATTTGCTTCATCTATTGTTATTATATTTGTTGAAGCTTTTCCGTTAGATTCTATAAAATCTGAATCTTCATTTTGTAATAAATCATTTACTTGATAATTAGAAATATCGTATAATTCATTATCATAATTTACTTGTACTATGTATTGACCTTTTGCTATGTTTTCAAATTTATATTGTCCATTGTCATTTGTATATATTTCTAAATTTTTTCCATTTTTATCTTTAACAATTGATTTTGTTGTGACATCATATAGGCTTACTAGTACTTTAGGTAATCCTACTTCATTTTCATCTTGCTTTGAATTAGCATTTTTGTCATACCATACTTTTCCTGAAATAGAATTGATATTTTCTATCATTTCTCCATTTTCATCAACCATTTCTCCATTATAATTTAATGTATTCTCTATTTGATGACTTAAAGTATTTATGTCTAATTTTAATCCATTTACTGTAACATAAGCGTTGTTTGTAGTTTCTTTTATCTGTTCATTTTCGTCCAATATATAAGGTTCTGCCACTACTGTTATCCTTAATGTCTCTCCTGGATTTACAGCTTCTGTAACAAGCACCATTGCAGGATCTTCCTGAGTATATCCAACTGTTCCATTTTTTACGGTATAATTTATCAATCTTAATTCACTTGGTAATTCATCAGTAACATTTATATTTGCTGTCTTTTTTGAATCATTTTTAACTTGAATATAATACTCTATTTTGTCTGTATCCAACATTTTATCTGATATATTACTACTTAATGTAGCTGAAAATCCTTTTGTATCCATTATTGTTTTTACATCAGTATTTGATTTTATTTCTTTTTCCATTTCATCAAATGTTGCAGTTGCTGACAATTCTATTTTTTGATTTGGCTCATCACTATAAGTTGCCTTTGCAATCAGTGTAAAACTTTGATAATCGTCTAAGCTTTCTATATTATAAGTTAATATCCTAGAATTCTCATCAAAACTTCCACCTTCACTGCTTATTATTTCTAAATATTTTGGAATATTTACTTTTACTGTTACATTATTTAGAGTTTCATTTTTATTATTTTCAAGAGTTACATAGTAATTTATTTCTTGGTCAAGAGGAATTTCTTTCCACCCTAGCATATCATTTAATCTTACTGTTAGTGTTCCTTCTGTTACTGTATTTTCAAATGATGCAGTTGAATTTTCTAACATATTTTCTGCTGAAATTTCTGTTCTTATTGTATATACATCATCTACATTTGCCCAAGAGTTTATTCTTACAATAAATTGTATATCCTTGGTTTCTCCTTGTTCTATCTTATCTATTTTTTCAATTAATCTACTTTCATAACTACTTTCATAATGATTATTTTGTTCATTTTCTTCAACTTTATAAATTTGGAAGGCTGTATTACTATTATCATCTTGTTTGTCAATTTTTACAGTCACATTTTCTGCTGCTTTCTTTCCAGTATTAGTTGCATGAATTGTGTATCTTACAAGCTTTCCTGCATTAACTTTATCACCATTATTTATTGATTCGTTATTATAATAATCTTCTGCTGTAATAGTTGTTCTAATTACTGGAATATTTTCTGTTGCAATAATTAATGATTTTGCCATTACTACGTTTTTACTTATTCCATTTTCTGATTTATTATCATAATAAACAGAATATGTTGATATTGCCTGATTTTCGTAATCAATATTTCTTGGAACATTTATATCATAATTAAATGAAACCATTTGTGCTGGTGTGATATCACTTTTAGCTACTATCATATATGATTTTACATTTTCACTTAATTGTGTTGTCCACGCATTGTTACTATTTGATAAGTCATAGGTTGCACTACCATTAGTTGAATAATATATATCTGCATCAATTCCATTAACTGATATTGCGTTTGCAAGTGTTGTTGAAAATGTTGATTGTGTATTTTCATTACTTGAATTTGTTAGCAATGTATCTTGAGCTGGCACTCTTCCAAGTATAATTAATCCTGAAGTAGCTTCTTGTAAATTACTTACAATAGTTCCTCCTAATTTGATTTTCTTTTCTACGTCGTTTGCTGCTATTTGCATTGTAGCATCTTCACCAATTGCTGTTACTGTTTGACTTAATGCTCCCGCATTAGCTGTAACAAAACCTGTTGGTGCTATTATATTTATTGGAGTTTGTACTGATTTTAGTTCTTTTCTTGCTGGATTATTATATTGCAATACTACATTTTCATTTGCACTTACTGCTAAATTATTAAGTGTTATGTCTGCCACAATTCTAACAATTGCTCCATTTGCATTTGGAATATTGCTGTATTGTGTTTGTGTTCCTTGTAATTTTAAGTATATTTGTTTTCCTACCATTTTGAATTCTAATGGTTTTAGTTCTTCTTCATATATTAATTTTGCATCTTTTAAAGTAACTTCTGATATTTGATTTGGCAATGTTATTAATATTTCCGGATCAGTATACAATGCATCACTGATATCATTTTTTTCTAATGTTGCTGTTATAACTACATTTTCATTTTTCACTATTGTTGATAGATTTTCTTTATTTATATTAATTGTAGCTTTTGATTCAGGTTCTATTAAATTAATGTCTTTTTTTACATTATTATTTAATATTTCTTGTTCTTGGAATAGTACAGTAGCATTTATACTATTTTCTATTGATGTTACTCCTGTAAGCGATTCTTTAGTATAAGTTAAATTTGGATTTACTACTTTTTCTAATTTTATATTTAGATTTCCTTCTTGCACTGGCTTGCTAGTAATATACTTTAATCCATATTGATTTACATCTAATTGCAAATTGTCTTTATTTAATATTCCAAGTTCTGTATCGTTGCTGTCTAATATTTTGATTGTTCCTTCTTCTCCTAGCATTTTGATTAATTCGTCTTTATCAACCATAATCTTTCTATTTAATGTTAGGTAATTTGATGCATCTTCTTTTATTTGAATTTGATCAACAAATTCTGCTAATCCGATATTTACTTGATAACCTGAGCTATAATGTGTTTCTAATTTATTTTCTGTTCTATTTAAGTTTGTATACATATATCCTTTATTTACATCGTTGTCACCAACTATATTGATGTCTACTAGATTTCCTATTGTATCTTGTACATGATATGTATGATTATTTATCCTTGCTTCTATACTTTTTCCTGTGGCTGTTTTTACTTCCATTACAGATAGAGTTTCTATATCTGTTTGTGATGCATTAGTATCATAGATGTAAGTTACTAAACACTCATCATTAGAGTTCCATATTAATTTATTATCTTGCACATATTTTTTATTTAATACTATTACTTGATTTTGATATGTATAATTAAATTTATCTCCTGAAACTATTATTTTTTCAGGTTCTTGTCCTTCTATAGTTGGGACTAACATTTGTATTGTCTTTTCACTAATAGGAAATTTGTTATCTTTAACACCGCTTGATATTTTAAAACTTAATAATGTTTTATTTCCATATTTTAAATATCTTGTTAATTCTTGTCTAATGCTTGTTTCTACATCTGTATCCCATTTTAAATGTTCTTTAATAGTTTTTGATATTTTTTCTTCATTTCCTTTTTCGTTTATATATGTAGCATCTAATTTTACTGTACTATCTTTTTCAAAATAATCAGCAGATATTAGATCATTTTTTTCGAATTCCAATGGTATAGAATAATTTACTGGTTTATCATTATTTACTTGTCCTATCTTAATTACGTTGTTTTCTATGTTTATTTCACTTTCATCTATTTTATAATTATTATTCTCTATTGTAATTGTACCGTCTTTTATATAGCCTTGATTTTCAATAGCTAGATTTATGTCTAATGTTAGCTTTTCATCAATATTTGCTACACATGAGTATCCATTATTAATTGTTGCATCAAATAATATATCTTGCTCTTCACTTTTAGTTGCTATTTCGTTTGCAGCAAAACTAACAGCAGGTAAAAAGTTTGAACCAACTAATACTAGTGCTGTTAATGTTGATGTAATTTTGCTTAGATACTTGTGCATTTGCTTCTCCTTTACTTTACATAATTATGATTTCTAGCTATTCTTTTTCTATGCTATTTAATCATACTAATACTAAAGCAGAAAGAAAAGTTTTGCAATATGTGCCTTTTTTATATTTCCAATATCCCTTTACGGAAGGCATTTTTAGACTTCTAATATTAAATTTATATTACAAATTAATTGCAAAATGGCTTATTATATGTGTTTTTCGGCGTTCAAATTATTATTTGCGTAGGCTTTTTTTTGTAACAAAAGTTCCTATAATTTACATGCTACAAATTATAAATACAAAAAGAAAAATACATACGAATAAAAATATAAATGTAAATAAAAATATAAAAATATAAAAATATAATAGTTTTTGCACCTTGTTGTCGCAAATTTCATTATGCCTTCATGGCTTTGCAATTAATTTACTTCATAAGGATTACATAATGCCATTCGGCGCTTGTATGTAATTTGCTTCATTCGCCCTTCGCTTGCGCTCCGGTTGGTCGCTACGCGGTGCTATCAACTATTATATTTTTATATTTTTATTTTTAGTAACTTTTTTTAATTTGATTCATATAATATTATAGTTACATTTTTAGGAGGTAGGCATGAACGATAATGATATAAATGAAATGTTTAAAAAAGCTCAATCTATGATACAAAACAATCAGATTCCTGAAGACATCCAAAAACTAATTAGTACTTATGCTAATAACAACAACAATAACAGTAACAATTATACTAATAGCAACAATAGTAATAATAACAATTATAATAATAGTAACAATAGCAACAACAGTAATAATAACAATAACTACAACAACAATAATAACCATAATAGTAACAATAGCAATAACAACAATTATAATAATAGCATAAATAACAGTAATAATAATATAAATAATAATCGTAATATAAGCCACAGTAATTATAATAATAAAAGTAATTACAACAATACTAACCTAAATAATAGTAACTTGAACAATAATAACTTAAATAATCATTCTAATACCAATTCAAATAATAATAACTCAAACAATAACCTTGGCATAGACATGGAAACATTAATGAAAATCCAAAACATCATGTCTAAAATGAAAAATAGCGAAAATGATGATATGAGTAAATTACTCTTATCTTTAAAGCCTTACCTTAGAGACGGTCGAAAAAATAAAGTTGATGAATACATACAATTAATTAAAATGGGCAAAATGACTGAACTTTTTAATTCTTTTGGTGGTGATAAACATTGAATATAAATAATTTTATACCAATAATTCATGATGAACAAATTGAATTATTTGGTTTTACTTTTTATATAGATGATTTATTAATTTTAACAATAATATATTTTTTATACAAGCAAGAAGTTACTGATAAGTTTTTATATATTGCTCTTTTTTTGCTATTAATTAATAAGTAAATGATATAAAAAAGATAGACTGCTACTAACAATCTATCTTAATTATTAATTACTCCATTACTATTTCACTTTCATTATTTATGTATGCTATTGAAAATGCCTGTACTTCTACATCTTCTCTGCTTCGTTCTTTTATCTTGCTTGCTATTCTTATTTGAAGTGAGTCTATGATATGTGCGGCAATTATAGCATTTTCATTTCCTTTTGCTCCTGCGTGTGCCATGCCTCTTAGGTTTCCGAGTACAACAATATTGTCTTCTGCTATAACCTCTGCTCCACTATTTACATCTCCTAGGATTACTACACTTCCTTCAAATTCTATTTTTTGTCCTGAGCGCAGCGATCCATTGTAAAACTTCGTTTCTGAGCTTGCAATTTCTTTTTTAAAATCTTTTTTTATAGCATGTAAACCTATTCCACTAGGGCTTTCAAATTCAACCTTGACTTTTATATTTTTTTCTATGAGGCTTTTTATTTCATCAATTTCTTTTATTTTCAACATTTTACCTGTTACTAGAATTGGTGTTTTTTCTTCCTTATAAAATTTTTTCAATTCCGGAAGCTTTTCATTGAGTTCTTTTATAATATTTGACATTTTTGCTCCCTCTTTAATCCTTATCATTATATAACTAGATTTTAAAAAAATACTAATACAACCTATCATTTTTTACATCCTTTTTTTACTAATATAATTAATTTTATATTTTAATTTATATCCTTGATTTTATATTTTCAATTTTTTACTTTTGATTTTCGTATTTTTAATTTTATATTTAGGTCGCTGTTTTAAACTTGATAATTATTTATCTTATAGTTTGCATATATGACCAAATTGATGTGTCTTCAGTAATTTGTGACGCGTTCATACCAAGATATTGGGCAAAAATTGCTCTTGCTACTGGAGCTGTATATCCTCCATGTGCACCGTCTTTTACATATACTGCAACTGCTATCTCCGGATCATCAAATGGTGCAAATCCTATAAACCATGCATTAGTTCCTGTATTTGTAGATGCTGAACCTGTTTTTCCTCCTACTTCTATATTAAAATCTCTAAAGTATGAATATGCAGTTCCTGCATCATCACTTGTAACGCCTTTCATACCTTGCCTAATCGCAGCTAAAATATCTGCACTTAGATCTAAATCGCTTCCACTATTACTATCCTTTTCTAGCAAACTTGTTACATAAGAATCTATCTCATTTCTTGATACTTGCGTTCCGTCCGGATTATTTATCGATTTTATAACGGTTACATCTATATTCTTTCCTCCATTAGCAAGCATTGCAGTATATTTAGCCATTTGTAGAGGAGTAAAATCATTATATAATTGTCCTATTGCTGATTGGATTGTTTTTCCACCCGTCCACTCACTATCAACTTTTGGTCCTGATAACGTTCCTGTGATTTCATCAGGAAGTTCTATTCCTGTTTTTTGTCCTAAGCCAAATGCTTCCGCTACTTCTGTTAATTTGTCAATTCCTGCTCTTCTTCCGGTTTCATAAAAGAAGTAGTTACATGAGTGTTCTATGGCTTGTACAACATTTTGCCAGCCATGTCCTCCAATTCTCCAACATGTTGGTTGATAATCATTATAAAATGTATATCTATAAGTGTCATTTATTTTTGTGTTTAGATCAATTGCTCCACTTTCTAACCCTGCTATTGCAGTAACTAGTTTAAATGTAGAGCCCGGAGCTGATTTATCTGAAATTGCCTTATTGACCAATGGATGTCTAGTGTCATTTCTATAAATGTCCCAATTTGCTTGACTTATACCGTCTGTAAAAAGCGACGGATTATAATTTGGATAACTTGCCATTGCAAGAATATCCCCAGTTTTGACATTTACCACAACAGCCGAGCCCTCATTGGCATTTGCTACTTCTCCTAATGCTCCTCTTCTCATGTCTTCCATATTTTTCGCCAAAGCTTCCTCAGTTGCCCTTTGCAAGTCTGCATCTATTGTTAAAATAACATCACTTCCAGTTACAGCTTCTTGTGAAATGTATTCATCTGTTACTACACCTTCAACTGACATATCGATTTGTCTAATTCCGTCTTTGCCTTTTAAATATTTTTCAAAAACTTTTTCAATTCCCGTTTTTCCAATAATATCAGTTTGCTTATATTCAGGATTTGCTTTTAACTCATCAGATGAAATTGGTCCAACATAGCCTAAAATGTGTGATGCCATTTCTCCAAATGGATACGATACGGTTGGCTCTATGTATGTACTTATTCCTGAGAATTTTGAAGCCATTTCGTTAAATTTTGCATAGCTTGCATTACTAATATTACCAGCTATTTTTACTGATTTAGTATTACTATATCCGTCTTTTTCAATTAAATATCTTAGTGTAATTATTTTTCTAGCATCTTGTACATTGTCTGTATTTACCTTATATTTTTCTTTATAATAGTTAAATGCTGTTTCTGCATCATAAGTAGCATCTACATTATTGTTCTTTTTCCATGCATCAACATCTATTTCCTTAAATGCGTATGGTTCAACTGTGATTGGGAAATTATCTAAATAACTATCTCCATTTTCTTCAAGAGTTTTTGCAACAAGTAATAATGTATTATTTAATGTCTCATTATCGATTTTTGTTTTATAGATTTCCACATTATATAACATACTTGTGGATACTAATTTGTTTCCAGTAGAATCTAATACGTTTCCACGTGCTGCTGTTATCGTCTTTTCTCTAGTAAGCCTTGTATTAGATGTTTCTCTATATTCTTCTCCATGAACAATTTGCAAATTAAATAAAGTAACTAATAGTATAATACCAACTATATATACTATTGCTATTAAAATATTAAATCTTATTTTTGTGCCATTTTTTTCCTTCATTTTTCCTCCAACATTAGAAAAATAAATCTTTAAAAATACCTTGTTAATAATTTCTTGTGTTTAAATAGATTTTCAATATAATATCCTAATTTTTTTATCCCTGGATAAAAAATTATAACAATGAAAATATTATAAATTACTTCAATTAGTAACATAATAATAAATGGTAAAATTTCAACTTGTGTATGAAATTTTAATACTTTGACGATATACATACAAATTTCAAAAGCTACTGTTGCTCCTACTGTCATTAAAATTATAGTAAATCGGCTATCTTTAGAAAAATTTTTGTCAAAATATTCTCCGAGTAGTCCTATCATTGCTAAAAAAATCCCTGTAAATCCAATGCTTTCGCTTAATAATATATCTAATATAATCCCAAATATCAGTCCACAAATCCCACCTATTTTCTTTCCTGCAAACAAACCTAAAAATAATGCTAGTATTACAAATATATTTGGCATTATTCCTCTAATCGTAAACCATGAGAAAAAATTTATTTGTAAAAAATATATAATTAAAAATAATAGTATTATTATAAGTACACCTTTAAACTTTTTCAAATTTTCACCTTCTATTTGGTTATTATTTACAGTAATATGTAAATAGTAACTTCTGTTAATTTTATTGTTGAGTAATTACTAGTACAGTTGATAGTTTAGAAAAATCAGTTGCTGGATTTACATTTGCATATCTATCTAATTCATTTTTTGTATTGACTACCTCTGATATTGTTCCTATTAATATTCCCTTTGGAAAAATTCCTCCAAATCCTGAGCAAACGACTTCATCTCCTTGTAAAACACTTGTCTCTACCGGAATAGACGTTGCTCTTAGATTTTTTGTATCAGACAAAGTGCCTTTTAATAATATACATTGTTCTGAAGTTGAAATTGTGGCACTAACTGTACTTGCTGTATCTATTATAGTTTGCACCTTTGCAGTAGTATCTGTTACAGATATGATTCTTCCAACTAAGCCTGATTCTGATATTACAGGCATATCCTCCTTAATACCGTCTTTTTCACCAACATTGATTATGATTATTTTATCATAATTACTATAACTTCTTTCTATTACATTAGCTGGAACTGTATTATAATCTGCATATTTATTTTTCAAATTGACATATTCTTTTAAAGTGTTGTTTTCTGATTTTAAAATTTCCAACTCTCGTACTTGTTCTTTTAATTTCGAATTTTCTTCTCTTAAATTTGAATTTTCATTTTTTAACATGCTTATATCACTAATTTGTTGTTCATTTCCGGTTATCTTATTTTTTATATAAACAAATCCATTTTGGAACGGCATAAAAAACTTACTAACAATTGTTTGAAATGATTGCATTTGCGTTGTTCCTAAATTTGAAACTATTACAATTATAATTAAAATAATTACTGTTATAGTTATTCCAATTACACTCGTTTTGTTTTTCATTATCAAGCCCAAATCCTTTCCTTTTATGGTTTTCTTGCTTTATTATGTTTCTGTGAATATAAATTTAATGATTATATTTTCTATTTAATAATATTTTCTTTAATTTTTCAAAATTTTCTAATGTCTTTCCTGTTCCAATTGTAACACACTCAAGAGGAGAATCTGCTACAAATGCTTTTACTCCAGTTTTTAATGTAACTAAAGTGTCTAAATTTCTTATTAAAGCTCCTCCTCCTGATAAATATATTCCGTTCTGCAAAATGTCTGCTGATAATTCCGGAGGAGTATTTGCTAAAGTATTTATAATTGCTTCGATTATTTCTCCAATTGGTTTTTCCATGGCTTCTTGAATTTGCTTAGAATATATTTCAATGTTTTTAGGTAAACCTGTGTCTATATCTCTCCCTCTAATTTCCTTCACAACTTCTGATACTAAAGGCATTGCACAACCTAGTTCAATTTTCAAATTTTCTGCTGCTGCTTGTCCTATTACTATATTCTGCTTTCTTTTTAAATAAGCGATAATAGCTTCATCTATTGCATCTCCTGCTACTTTAATTGATGTTGAAGTGACAATTCCTCCTAATGAAATTACTGCAACTTCAGTTGTTCCGCCACCGATATCTACAATCATTTTTCCATTTGGCTCTAATACATTAAGGCCTGCTCCAATAGCAGATGCCATTGGCTCATCTATTAAATACACTTCTTTGGCTCCTGCTTGTAAAAAAGCCTCTTGTACTGCTCTTTCTTCAACTTCAGATATCCCTGACGGTACTCCTACTACAACTCTAGGTTTTCCTGCATTATATTTCCTACAAACTTTTCTAAGCATGTTTTTTAACATAAGGCCAGTGGCTGTAAAATCAGCAATAACTCCTTCTCTCATAGGTCTGACAGCTCGAATGCTTTCAGGAGTTCTGCCAAGCATTTCCTTTGCTTCACTTCCTGTTGACACTATATCAGACGTAGCTTGGTCAATTGCAACGACTGCTGGTTCTCTTAAAACTATTCCTTTTCCTCTTAAAGTAATCAAAATATTAGCAGTTCCTAAATCTATACCAATATCTTTTGAACTAAAGTCTAACAATCTCATTTTGAAAAATCCCTTCTTGTAAATATACTTTCATATTTGTTGTATCCAACTACTATATGATCTAATAACTTTATTTCAAGCATGTTAGCAGCTTTAAATAATTTCTCAGTAAATTCTATATCTTGTTTGCTTGGAGTTGGATCTCCACTTGGATGATTATGGACAACTATCATTCTATTTGCCTGCAATCTAATTACTTCTATTAAAATTTGCTTTATTCCTACTAGTATGTAATCAGCTTCTCCGTTTGCAATGTCGATTACTTTTAAAATATTATTTTTACTGTTTAATATTACTAATTTTAAAACCTCATGTTTTTCAAATTTGAACTCATCAATAAAAATATTTGCAACGTCTTTCGGATATTTTACCTGTATTCCCACACTATTTTCTTGATTCATCCTTTTTGCTAGTTCACATATTGCTTTTAATTGTATGGCTTTTACTTTTCCAATTCCTTTAATATTTTTTAACTCTGCAAGTGATAATGTTTGCAGACCTTTTAGCGAATCAGACATCAAAAGAATTCTATTTGCAATATCAATAGAATTTTCTTCCTTTGTTCCATTTTTTATGATTATTGCCAAAAGTTCAGCGTCCGATAACATTTTTTCTCCATATTTTTCAAGTTTTTCATACGGTCTTTCCTGAATTGGTAATTCTTTCATTTTAAGTGGCATAAAATTCCTTTCTGCCCCAAATCAATTATTTAAAATTTCCTGTATAGAAATATTGCTATTGCTATTCCTATAATACTTGATACATTAATTGTAAATAATAATCCAAACGATATTTGTACTACTCCTAGGTCTAATGTTATTGGGTCATGGATTCCGAATTGCTTTCCATATCCAAGCCAGCTAAGCCAAGATACACCAGCAGTTAGCTCACCTATCAAACCTCCTATTACTAAACCACATAATACAAATATTATTAAAACTAATGTTCCTTTTTCTCTTGTAAACATTTTTACCTCCATTAAAACATTTTAACCTTCTTACGGAAACGTGCATCTTTTTATATTATGTATTATATATGTAATTGGATTTTTTTTCAAGATATTTTAGCAAAAAGTCTTTCTTTTTTATTATATTTATGTTATATTGTATATTACAAGGAGGAATTAATGAAATTTCAAAAGCTTAATGAGAACAAATTGAAGATTTTTTTAAAAAACGACGAGCTACCAAATAGCGGTAATTTTGACGATTTTATTTCTAATTCAGGTGAAGCTAAAAATACTTTTTTAGCAATTTTAGATAAGGCATACGATGAAGTAGGTTTTAATGTGGCAGATTACAAAATCAAAATAGATGCAGTAGCTCTTAGAAATGGTGATTTTGTATTTACTGTAACTAAATTAATTAAAGTTAGAGGCAGAAAAAAAACTGTTAAACCAGTAAAAGTTTCTAAAGTAGATAATTCAAATTCTATAATATATAAATTTGAATCTTTTGATGACTTTTATAATTTTTGTGCCTATATAAAAAGGATTAAGTTAGCTAATATACGCTTACTTAGTCCTATGGTTGAGCTTTATTTATATAATGATAATTATTATTTATCACTTTCTAGTATAAATCAAAACTATAAAGAAATTGGCAAATTTTATAGCACTATTACAGAGTTTTGCAAATATTTTTCTAGCAAAAACCTTTTTGCTTCTGTTTTAAAAGAAAAAGGTAAACTTTTTATAAAAAATAATGCTATTGTAAATTGCCAAAATCTTTAATTTTTTATATAATTTCTAATCCTGCAAACTTTGCCATTAACCTCTTATGACCGACTTTTTCGAAGTCAATATCTACTTTTATATCATCATCTTCTTTTTCTAACTTGGAGATTACACCTTCTCCAAATTTTTTATGGTATACTTTTTGTCCAACTTCATATTTATTAATATCTGTGCTGTTTGTTTTCTTAGCTTGTAGAGAAGCTAGGAAGCTTTCTGCTGTCCTTCCGAAGCTTGCTGGCTTTGCACTGCCTGACTCTGCAAAATAATTGTCATCTGCTTTAAAGGTAGTTACTTTGCTACCAAAATCTCCATAAGAATTGTTTTTAGCACTTCTGCCACCATAATTCCAACCAAAACTGATGTCTTCAAAATCTTCTTCAATATCTTTTTGGTTCATTGCATCTTCGTAACCGTCTAAGATGTCTTCAGGTATTTCTTTAAGAAATCTTGATAATGGATTATAACTTGTAGAACCAAATATGGTTCTTCTTCTTGCAAAAGTTAAGAATAAATTTCGTTTTGCTCTAGTTATTCCAACATAAAATAATCTTCTTTCTTCTTCAATGTCTGCTGGATTGTCCATTGATTGGTGTCCTGGAAAAATACCTTCTTCCAATCCAACCAAGAAAACAACCGGATATTCCAAACCTTTCGCACTATGTAATGTCATTAATGTAACTACATTATCAGAATCTTCTAAGCTATCTGTATCACTTGAAAGTGAAATGCTATTTAAAAATTCGTTTAATGATTTATCTACTGCTTCTTTTTCAAATTCAATAGCTACTGTCAAAAACTCTTCCAAGTTTTCAATTCTGCTCTCTGCTTCCACAGTATTTTCATCTTTCAAACTTTGTGTATATCCTGTCTTATTCAATGTTTGAGTTATAAGCTCTGACACAGGTAAATCAAGAGATTTAAGCTCTTCAATGGTATTAACAAAATCTCTAGTATTACTATATATTCTAGGAATATAATTATCAGCATTTTTTATAACTTCATACATAGAAATATTGTTCTGAGCAGCTATATCCCTAATATTTTCAATGCTCGTTTTACCAACACCCCTTTTAGGTTCATTAATTATTCTCTCAAGTGACAAATTGTCTGACTGATTGGCTATTAATCTCAAATAAGCAATGGTATCCTTTATCTCTTTTCTTTCATAGAATTTCAATCCACCAACAATTTTATAAGGGATGTCTTCTATTCTAAGCTTATCTTCTATTGCTCTTGACTGTGAGTTCATCCTATAAAGTACAGCAAAATCAGAATATTTGTAATATTCTTCTCTTTTTAATCTGTTGATTTGCTCAATTATGAAATTAGCCTCTGCGTATTCATCTTCTCCACAATATACATAAGGAAGTGCACCTTCTTCGTTTTCTGTCCAAAGCTTTTTATCATATTTGTTCTCGTTGTGCTTAATTACTGCATTTGCAGCTTTTAATATATTTCCTGTGCAACGATAATTTTGTTCCAATTTTATTACTTGAGTTCCTGGAAAATCTTTCTCAAAATTCAAAATATTAGTAATATCAGCACCTCTAAATCCATAGATTCCTTGGTCATTATCGCCAACGACCGTGATATTCCCATATTTCGAAGCCAAAAGTGTAACTAAAGTAAACTGAGATTTGTTCGTATCTTGGTACTCATCAACTAAAATATATTTAAATTTTTCAGAATAATACTCTAGTACATCAGGATTTTCCATTAAAATCTTAATTGTAAAATTAATAATATCATCAAAATCTATAGCATTGTTTTCTTTTAATTTTCTTTGATATAAAGTATAAACTTTACCAATAATTTGCTTTCTGTAATCATCAGCATATTTAAAATTATATTGTTCAGGCTCAAGCATTTCATTTTTCGCATTGCTAATTTCATTTAAAACAGCCTTTTCTGCAAACATTTTTGAATCAATATTAAGTTCCTTCAAACAGTTCTTTACAAGCGTCTTTTGATCTGTTGTATCAAATATAGCAAATGAATTGTCAAAGCCCAATCTATCAATGAATTTTCTAAGGATTTTAACACAGATTGAGTGAAAAGTACCAAGCCACAAATCATTTATATTTTCTCCAATTAATTTTGCAGTTCTTTCCTTCATCTCATTAGCAGCTTTGTTGGTAAATGTAATTGCAAGTACGTTCCAAGGCTTTACATTTTTTTCCTTTAAAAGATATGCAATTTTGTAAGTTAATACTTTCGTTTTTCCGCTTCCTGCCCCTGCTATAACTAGGCATGGCCCTTCTGTATTTTCAACAGCTTCTTTTTGCTTTGGATTTAGTTCTTCTAATAAATCTGACATTGTTTTTTCTCTCTTTCGATAGAATTATAACATATCAATTGACAGAATTCAACGAAAAAATATTTTTTAGGAGTTTATTTATTTTTCTTTATTAAAACCATTATCCTGTAACGTTTATTTTACTTTAACTTATATTTTTATTTTGGATATATATGTATAAATAATATTAAGAAAACTTTTAACAATTTTTCAAAAACTCTTGCACGAAAAATGGTAAACTGCTATACTATAAATGTAAGAATTAAAGAACAAAGGATAATTGAGATGAGCAAAATTGCTGAAAGCCTTGATACTGTATATATATATATATATCGCGGGCTATAATTTCATAAGTCATTTATATCGGCATAAGGCTATTTTTACCTATGCATTTTTGTATTGTCAAAAATGTATAAGCAAAAATAGTCTTTTTGTTGTTTAAATTTGTTCTTAATATTACATAATATACATGTCTTTTTCAAAAGACAAGAAAGGATTCAAAATTATGAAAAATTTAAAAAGAAATGTTAATGGTATTACTCTTATTGCATTAGTTGTAACAATAATAATACTATTAATACTAGCAGGGGTAACATTAACTATTGCCTTGGGAGAAAATGGCTTATTTAAAATGGCTCGCGATTCAGGAGAAGCTACCAAAGATGTATCAGAAGAAGAAAAAGTAAAACTTACTGTAAGTAGCGCTTTTATTGATGGTGCTGGTACGCTTTCAACTGAGAAATTAAAAAAATCATTTACAAATGAATTTGGAGAAGATAAAGTAACAGATACTACTTTTACAGGAGAAGGTCCTTGGATATATGAAGGAGAAAGGAAAAATTATAAAATAGAAACAACTGGAAAAATTACGGGAACAGCAAAAGGAAGCCAAGAAGGGACAGGAACAGGAAAAACAGTTGGCGAGTTATATGATGGAGTAAATAAACCAGACGAAGAAAATTATAATGAGGATGCAATGCACATAGGAGATTATGTAGATTATGATGCAGGAAATTGGGATACAACAGTAAATGCACCAACATCAGCAAATCCATTCACATTTGGAGGATACACAGCTGGGCAAAGCAGAAATACAAATGCAACAGGAGGAAGTGCAGAAACTGGAAAATATGAAGGATGGAGAATATGGGATGTGTCAGAAGATGAAAGCACAGTTACATTAATATCAGCAGGATGTCCAGAGCTATATTATCATCAAGATGGTACTAATTATGCCTATAATTCAGAACAAATATTGACAGGAGAAAAAAAGACAGGGACTTTAGCTGCTGGTCAACCATCTAACCCAAGAAATTGGAATTCTGATTATGTACAAGGAAATGCAACTAGTGCGAGAGCAATGAAAAAAAGTGATTTAGACGAATGGTATGGAAAATATATTGATAGTGAAATAACAGATTCGTATAAAATATCTAGGTTTCCAGAAAATACAGCTAATAAGTTAATATCAGTAGTTGAAAATGGAATGAATTACTGGCTTTGCTCTGCTTATGACAACAGCGACTTGTATTGCGTGAGCCTTGGTTTACGTAAGGTGGCCCACGGCAACCGTGGTGGGCGAGGGGTGCGTGTCTTAGTTTCTCTAGAATCTGGAGTCAAATTTATTGAAACACCAGCAAAAAAAGACCAAATTGATGGATTTGAATATAACAATTGGAGTATAGAGTAAGTGTAAAAAACGGTTTCCGTTAGACCTAACAAATCCTGTGTCCGCTTGATGTTGTATAATGTTATGGGAAGCTTCCCATAACATTACATTATAATTTTGCTAATTTTAGCAGGAATTTCAATTGCAATGTTGATTGGAGAAAGATGAGAGAAAATATGAAAATGAGAGAATTTGCACCGCATACAAAAGATAGTTATGAAAGAAGAGTATAATACAATGGATAAGCTAATAAAGAGAAAATTACTTTATCTTTCTAGCTCCCATTCTTTTTCTCTATCTTCTCGTTTTATCTGTTGTTCTGCATCCAATAAGGTATGAGTTTCTTTTTCAAAATCTCTAATTAAATTATCTTCTGCACCTATATCAAATTTTTTACAAATCCAACTAATAAATTTACCAATGGTTTCGTGAAACTTATCTATAATTCTGTAAAGTTT
>CANRBO010000002.1 GCA_947628885.1 uncultured Clostridia bacterium
GGTCCCATTGAACCTGGTCTTCTATGATACATAGAACCATGTCCCATTGGTCCTCTTGATTGTCCATGACGTTTGATAACACCTTGGAATCCCTTTCCTTTTGAAGTTCCTTGTATGTCAACTTTATCTCCAACTGAAAATACATCAGCCTTTAACTCGTCGCCAACATTAATTCCTTCTATAGAATCTAGTCTAAATTCTCTTAAATATTTTTTAGGTGTAAGTTTAGATTTTGTAAACTTTCCTAATTGTGGTTTTGTAAGTTTTCTTTCTTTAACATCTCCAAAACCTAATTGAACTCCTTGATAACCATCTTGTTCAACAGTTTTTATTTGAGTAACTGTGCATGGTCCAACTTCAATTACTGTTACTGGAATAACTTTTCCTTCTTCATCAAATATTTGAGTCATCCCAATTTTCTTTCCTATTAATGCTTTTTCCATTATTATTCACTCCTCCTATTGGCTAACTTTTTTAAACTTCGTCTTGCGTTGTTAAATCTTCACTCAAAATTTTCAACATACACGCAGTATATCTCAAATTTTTTCGTTTGATTTGCCTAGCAATACTTGTTTTAAATTTTTTCTTCTTGTTAGCATTGGTTTTAAATTTTTATTATAATTTAATTTCTATATCAACACCTGCAGGTAACTCAATTTTCATTAAGCTGTCAACTGTTTTTTGTGTTGGATATAAGATATCGATAACTCTTTTGTGAGTTCTTAATTCAAATTGTTCTCTTGAATCTTTGTCTTTGTGTGGAGAACGTAAAATTGTTACAACTTCCTTTTCTGTTGGAAGTGGAATAGGTCCTGAAACTTTTGCTCCTGTCTTTTTAGCAGTATCTACTATCTTTTCAGCAGACTGTTCTAAAACTACATGGTCATAAGCTTTTAGTCTTATTCTGATCTTCTCGCTTTTTTGTGCTACTTTTGTTGTTTCAACTTTTTTCTCACTTTCTTTCTTTGTTGCCATTTTTGTTTTCCCTCCTTAAAAATTTTAATATTTTTGGTCGGAAGTTATAAACGCACCCTGGTGTTTCTATTATTACCATTATAAAATCCCAAGTTTGCATGATTATCTTGGGGCTAAAGTGCTATAATATTTATAAAACTTGCCGCCTGGTCTTAAGCCAAGACATACTCCATAGAAGTTCCCTCCATCACCTTGTTTTCAAGGTGTGTAGCCACATTCTACTTCATCGCTATCATCTACATGCTTTTCTATTATATAATAGAATTAATACAAAGTCAAGTGATTTCCTTGTATTTTTTTTATTATTTTCATAATTTTTCATACAAGTTGCATTTAGCTTTTCACTTGACCTATATTTTTTTATTTAATTGATTTTACTTTTGCAATTAATCTTTTATTTATTTTAATATTTCAATTGCTCTTTTTAAAGATTTATCTTTATTTTTATCTAATTTTCCTAAAAATATTTCGTCATCTATTACCTTTATATCAGGTTCTACACCTTTTTTATTTATCGTATTTCCATTTGGAGTAAAATATTCTTCTGTTGTTATTTTTAAACCACTTCCGTCAGTCAATTCATATAATGTTTGTATTACTCCCTTTCCATAGGTATTATTTCCTATTATTGTTACATCTTCACATAGATCTTTTAATGTTCCAGCTAGGATTTCTGATGCACTTGCAGAATATTCATTTACTAGCAATGCTGTTTTCATGCTTATTTTTCTATCTTTTTTTGAAATTACTAATTGTTCTTTTCCTTCCTTATTTTTTTCTATTAATAATGTCTTTCCTTTTTCTACAAATAAATCAGCTATATCAGTAGCCTCATCAACAATTCCTCCACCATTTGTCCTTACATCTACTATTAATGATTTCATACCTTGATTTACAAGATTATCATATTCTTCTTCAAATTGCTCTGCTAGTTTAAAGCCGTCAAAAGTTGATATATAAATATAACCAATTTTATTATCTAACATCATTGAATCTACACCAACAAGTTCTACATTAGCTCTTTTTATTTCAAATTCTATTATTTCTTCTTGGTTGTCATCTTCTACACTATTTGTTTCTTCATTTTCTTGAGCAATTTTTCTCTTTACTTTTATTTTTACATTTGTTCCTATTTTTCCTTTTATTCTTTCTGTTATAGTATCATAATTGTTTCCATTACATTGTTCCCCGTCTACCTCAATTATAACATCTCCTGGTTCTATTCCTGCTTTTTTAGCAGGCGAATTTTTAATTGTATTATACACAACTATTTCGTTTGAAATCTCATTTAATGTTATTTCTACACCTATTCCTACATATTTGCCTGATGTATCAGCAGAATATTCTTCCATTTCTTCTTTAGGAAAATATTCTGTATATTCATCTCCTAATGCCGCTACATATCCTTTTATTGCTCCTTCCATAAGTTCTTCTTCGGTCTTTTCTTCACCTATAAATTCTAGTTCTATTTTTTTATTTATTAAATTTAATTTTGATTCTAGGCTATCTGATAAAAATATACTTCCAATTGATGATGTTGACATTTTATTATTTGTTCCACCATATACCCATAATATTGTAATTGAAAATGTCACAATTGCTGTTATTACAATTGTCATTAAATTTCTAAAAAATTGATTTTTTTTCATCTTCGTTTTCATCCTTCCCTGCTCTTATTCAAAATCTCTTTTATTCTTCTCCTGATAAATATTTTTTAGGATCTGTTGCAACTCCGTTTTCTCTAACTTCAAAATGAACGTGTGGTCCTGTCGAATTTCCTGTTGAACCCATTTCCATTATTACATCTCCTTTTGCTACAACCTCTCCAACATTTTTTAGTAATTTACTTCCATGTCCATATAATGTAACCACTTTTATACCTTCTTCATTAATTCCATGGTCTATCATTACCATGTTTCCATATCCTCCTGTATTAAAGGCAGAATATATTATTACTCCGTCTGCTGCTGCATAGACTGGATCTCCCGTTGCTCCTCCAATGTCTATTCCGTCATGATTTTTTATTATTCCTTGAATTGGATGAAGCCTTGTTCCATAAGCAGATGTGATATATGATGTAGTATAAGTTGGCCACATCATCACTCCTCCTGAATATTGTAAATCATAAGTTGATCCTGATATTGCGTATTGTATTAAATTTTCAAGTTCTTGTTGCTGTCTTATATAAGCATCAATTTCAGATTTTAATTTTTGCTCGCTTTCAGTTAGACTTAACTTATGATTTTCCACAATGGTTCTTGTGTTTGTTAAGACCACAGTTTGTTCTTCTGCTTGTGCTTTTATAATCTTCATATTTGCTTTCTTTTCTTTTAATTCGTTTGCAAGTTTTTCTATTTTTTGTTTTTGTTCTGATAATTGAAATAAGCTTTTAGAATCATATTCAATTATTGTTTTTATAATATAATATCTTGATATAAAATCTATGATATCGCTTGAATGCAATAATACATCTAAATAAGTAGTTGTACCGCTTTTATAAAGTGCAACTAATCTCTTTTTTAATAGGTCGTTTTTCCTATCATATTTGCTTTGAATATCTTCCATTTCTGATTGTGTATCATTTACTTGTTTTTGAATTTCTTGATATTCGCCATTTACTTTGTCTAATTTTTCCTGATATTCTGTTATTCTTTCTTCCAAATTCTGTATTTGTAAAAGAGAACTTGACAATTCTCCCTCTACATATTGTAATTGTTCTTTCGCATGCTCCAAATTTTGTTTTACTTGTTCTTGTTGTTCTTGCAAAGTCAACACCCTATTAGAGTGTGTTGATTCATTGGTATTCGTTTCATTAGTCACATTATCATCTGCAAAAGAATAACCAACAAAAGAAAAAATGATTAATATTATTAATACAATGCTTGTATATTTTTCTTTTTTAGTATTAATCATTTTTTCCTTCCTTTCTTTTAAATTATTTTATTCATAATGCAAATTGTTATTCTAATTTAAAAAATATTATACTTAAGTCACCTTGTTTACTTTTATACACAATTTAAATGGAGCATATTGCTATATCGAGACATTGTTTCAAGATGTATAAATATAATATTTTTTATTTTGGTTATCTATTTTTAAGATTCTGTTGCAGCTCCAGCTGCCAAAGTGTATCCGCCTGGCAAATAATCTAATGGATTCAATGGTGATTTACTAAAGAATTCAGTTGTTGATGATGCTTGTCTTATTTCAAAATGTAGGTGTGGTGCTGTACTACTTCCTGAATTTCCCGATGTTGCTATAACTTGTCCTTGTGTTACATATTGACCATTGCTTATTTTACTTGCTGATAAGTGTCCATATAGTGTTACATATCCACTACCATGGAATACCATTATGTAAGTACCATATCCATATCTATCATAAGCATTGTATGCATATCCAGTAGCTGATGCATAAACATTTTCGTAACTTGCTCCTATATCTATTCCTTTGTGCATCCTTCCCCACCTATGTTTTACGGTTGAAGTGACTACCTTATTATTGCAAGGCCATATAAAACTTCCGTCAAATTTTAATCCATTTGTATTTAGTTGTGCTTGAGCTTGACGTGCAGCTGCTGCCAATTCTGCATTTACTCTTGCCATAGCTTGATTATAAGAATCGATTTCTGCTTGTTTTGCTTTTTCTTCCTGTGTTAAAGATTCAATTTTACTTTCTTTTTGAACTTGCTTTGCAGTTAACAAAACATTTTTTGCATCTTTTTCAGCCTTAACGTTATCTACTTCTTTCTTTTTCTTTTCTAGTTCTTGTTTTGCATTTTCTAATGATTGTTTTTCCTCTGTAACTTTATTTATTAATTTTGTATCTGCATCTGCTATTTGCTCTAGTGCATCAAATGAAGCTAACATATCCATATAACTTGATGCTCCTAGCAAAACATCTAAATAAGATAAACTTCCATTTTTATACATTGATACAAGTCTTTTTTTCAAAAGCTCTTGTTTTGCTTCTAATTCTTTTTGCTTTTCATCTATTTCTTTTTCTTTTTCTGAAATTGAATTATTTAATTCTGATAATTGATTTTCTAATCCCTTAATTTCATTATTTAAGGCACTTATTTGTTCATTTAACGAATCTAATTCGCTTTGCTCATTTTTCTTTTCAGTTGTTATGTCATTTTTTTCTCTTTGTGCTTGATTTATTTGCTCTTGTATTTTTTCTTTATCTGCTTGAGTAGCAGCGAAACTATAATTCATTATGTACATTAGTATAAACAGCACCATTGTTATTCCCAATAATACTTTGTTTTTCATACGTATCCTCCTATAATTACTTATTCAAATTTTTGTGTAATTACTTTTATACTTTTAGATATTTTCTCATTGAAATTATACTTCCAAGGATTCCTATTCCTGTACCTAATACAAAGTAAACTATTAATAATTTAGCAAATATATCTGAGAAACTATATAATGTCATATTTATAATTTGTACTACTGATGATGATAAAATTCCATTTACAGCTGAATTATAAGCTAATCCAACTATTGCAAGTGTTATTAAAGCAGATACTACTCCAATAATTATACCTTCAACAATAAATGGTCCTCTGATAAATCCATTTGTTGCCCCAACGTATTTCATTATTGAGATTTCTCTTCTTCTTGCATATACTGTAAGTTTTATAGTATATGAAATTATAAACACTGATATCACTACCAAAATTACAAGTAAAACTAGAGTTGCCATTTGTATACCTTTAGCAACTGTTGCTAATGATGCAATTGTGTCATCTTGTGCTGTTATTTCCTCAACTCCACTTATTTGTAATACTTGCTCCTGCACCTGACTATTTAAAGTTAAATCAGTTAATGTAACAAAATATGAATCAGGAAATGGATTATCAGTTTCATACTCTTCTAATATTTCAAGATTTCCACCAAGTCTTTCTTTTATTGAAGCTAATGCATCTTCCTTTGAATAAAATGTAACTTGATTTACTCCGTCTATCTGTCTAATTTTTGTTTCCATGCTTTTAATTTGGTCTGTTTCTAAATCTTCTGAAATTATTACTCTCATACCTTGCTGACTTTCTACTTGTTTCATAATGAAATTAATATTTTCTCCAATTAGATAAAACACACCAAATATAAACATTGTAGCACACATTATAATTATTGAAGCACTTGTCATCTTTTTCTGTTTTCCGACACTTCGAAATCCTTCACCAATCAAATACCCTATACTATTATATTTCACCGTCATACCCACCTTTTTCATCACGTATAATATTACCTTGGTCAATACGAATAACTCTTTTATTCATTTTATCTACTATATCTTTTGCATGTGTTGCAACAACTACAGTAGTTCCTCTTAAATTAATATCATTTAAAAGTTCCATAATATCCCATGCTGTATTAGGGTCCAAGTTTCCTGTAGGTTCATCTGCTATTAACATTGATGGATTATTTACTATTGCTCTAGCTAGTGCAACTCTCTGTTGCTCTCCACCTGATAATTCATTTGGATAAACTTTAGCTTTATTTTCAAGACCTACCTGAGATAGTACCATAGGAACTTGTCTTCTTATATGTTTTGGAGTTGCCTTAACAACATGCATTGCAAATGCGACATTATCATATACAGTCTTATCAGGTAATAATCTAAAGTCTTGGAAAACTATCCCCATACTTCTTCTTAAATATGGAATTCTACTAGGTTTTAAAAATGTTGTATCTTTTCCATTGATAATTATGTTACCTGAAGTTGGTTCTTCTTCTTTCAAAATTAATTTTATTATAGTTGATTTTCCTGAACCTGAACTTCCAACTAAAAATGCAAATTCACCTTTTTCAATGCTAAAATTAGCATTATGTACGGCATCTACGCCACCAGTGTATGATTTGCAAACATTTCTAAACTCAATCATTATTGTTCTTCCTTTTTGTTTTAAAAATTACCACTCACATCATATCAATAAAATTACATATTTTCAAGTAGTATTTAAAAAATTTTTAAAATAACACTATTTTTTGTAACAATTTAGAAATTTTTAGTAAATTTAATAGTATTTTTATGTGTTAAATTATTATTAACTTTTTATCTGATTTTGTTAAAACTTCCGGTACCATTTTATTCACTAAAATAGTATCTTCTATTCTAATCCCGAATTTTCCCGGTACATATATCCCCGGCTCATTTGTAACCACCATATTTTCTTTTAATGTAAAGCACGACCTTTGACTTATTATTGGGAATTCATGTACATCTAGTCCTACTCCATGTCCTAATGCATGTATCATGCTATAATTTCTTGCGTTAAATTCACTTTCTAAACTTTTAGCTATTAATTTTCCTTCTGCATTGTCTTTCATTTTTTCTGTTGCTCTTGTTTGACATCCTAAAATAAAATTATATAATTCTCTTATTTCATCACTTACTTCTCCGACAAAAATCGTCCTTGTAATATCAGTACAAAATCCCTTATATTTAGCCCCAAAATCTATTGTGATGCAATCTCCTTTTTGTATCCTTCTATCAGTAGGCATTGCATGTGGTTTTGATGAATTTTCTCCACTTGCAACTATTGTTTCAAAAGCTACTCCGTCTGCGCCATTTTCAATAAAATACTTCTCTATTTCTAACGCTATTTCTCTTTCTGTCATTTCTTCTTTTATATATTCTAATAAATGTCTAAAACAATTATCTGTTATTTCTGAAGCTCTTCTTATTTTAGATATTTCATATTCATCTTTTATCATCCTCATATTTTCTATAAGGTAATTTGTTTCAACTGCTTCTTTTAATCTGAATTTTCTAACATAATTTTTATATTGTGCATAAGTTATATGATTTTCTTCAATTCCAATTCTTGTGCACTCAGCGAAAAAGCCCAAATAATCTTGTTCTGATACATTTGCGCTATCATACACAATAATCTCATCTCCAATGGTTATTGACTTATTTACTTGTTCTATGTATCTTGCATCAGTTAGCAAAATGTTCTCCCTATTGGTTATTAGGAAAACTCCTTCTGCATCTGTTCCTACAATATAATGAATATTGATTGGGTTAGTTACTATCATGCCATTAATGTCTAGTAACTTCATCTTTTCTCTTAGACTTCTAATTTTATAATTCATAAGATTATTCCTTCTATTTACATAAATATATATTTTATTCAATATTTAAATATCTATCTATCTAATCCTTAAAAATATTATATACTTGCACCTTGCTGTCGCAGATTCCATTATGCCATACGGCATTTATAGATGTAATTTGCTTCAAGCGCCCTACGCTAACGCTCCGGTTGAGCGCTGCGCGGTTGCTGCGTTTATAATATTTTTAGGATTAGATATTATTATTATCTTCTTGCATCTTGCTATCACATATTCCTTTATACTATATGGCATTTATAGATGTAATTTGCTTCAAGCGCCCTACGCTAACGCTCCGGTTGGAAGCTAGAGCGGTTGCTGCGTTTATAATATTTTTAGGATTAGATATTATTATTATCTTCTTGCATCTTGCTATCACATATTTCATTATGCCATACGGCATTTATAAATGTAATTAAACCTTGTATAGTCCTAATGTAAATATTTTTAATAGTACAAATAGCAATAAATTATGTGGTATAAACATTGCAATAAATGCTGCTATTACAATAAATGGTCCAAAAGGTATGTACTCATTTGATTTTTTCTTTTTAGTTATTAATAATATTACACTTATTATTGCTCCTAGCAAAAAAGATAATACAGCTATCATGATTGTTGTGGTTAATCCGAAGAACAAGCCCAGTGCTCCCATTAGCTTGACATCTCCAAATCCCATGGCTTCTTTACCTGCAATAGCTCCACCTATTAGTGTAATTAATAGGAAAATTCCTCCTCCTGCAATTAGACCTAATATCTTATCTATAAATAGATTCATACTTGTTATGCCTGAAATAAAAGCAAATATTATTCCTACTTCAAACATTGTAAGAGTAAGTCGATTTGGTATTATTTGTTTTCTATAATCTATTACAAATGTTGCAATGAGCATTGGCGTAATTATTAAATACTCTAATAATTTAATTTTCCAACCAATAAAATACAATAACAAAACATAAATTATTGCTGTTGATAGTAGCAATTTAAAATTTACCTTCATATGTGGTAAATATGTTGTAAAAAATTCTTTGCAGAAAACTTTTTCATGATTTTCTAATCTAACATTTGCCCAGTTCATCACTTGTCCTACTGCTAATCCTAACAGTCCTATAAAAAAATAATATAATATATGAATATCATTTATGTACATATCTTCCTCCTAAATTTTCTTTTGTTTTACTTTATTTATTTCAAAATTTCGTTTCTATTTTTATTTTAAGGCACTATTTTTATGTTTGTTTCATAATTTTATTGTTATATTTATGAGACGTACTTTTGGTACGTTAATTAAATTTTAAATGAAGTTTGACAACGCCAAAATTATAATTATTTTTCAACATTATACTTCTTTAGCACTATTCTTTCTAACTTTCTTTTTATTTTTCCAATTATATTTTTTTCAGATGATATTGGTATTGTCAATATTGAAAACATTTTCATCCTATTGGCTCCCAAGACATCCGTAAAAAGCTGGTCTCCAATTTCTGCGATATTTTCAACCTTTTCATCTAATAACTTCTGAGCTTTTTTTAATCCTCTTTTTAATGGTTTAATTGAAAAATAAATATATGGAATATTTAATTTTTCTGTTATATTGGCAATTTCTTGCTTTTTATAACTATTAGATGCTATACATATTTTAATATTTTTCTTTTGTAAATTTGCTAACCACTTTTCTACATTTTCTATTGGTTTCTTGTCTAAATCTATAAGTGTATTATCTACATCTAATATAACCGCTTTTATATCATTTTCCATTAAAAAGGATATTTTTATATCTGTAACTTTATCAAATATTGCTTTTGGTTTTAACATATCTCTCCTTATTTCTTAAAGGTGTAAAATTATTATTTTAATTTATGGATATATTATATTGTTAAATAAAGTATATGTCAAGGAAATTTAATAATACATTTCGTAATATTTTCTTTTAAAAGTATTATCTTCCAACAACTTTTAATTTAATAGAAATATTGTCATCAATCCATTATTTGCAAAATCTATGATTTCCAATAGTTATAGTCAGTGGTCTTGACCATATCCACGCACTTGTGGCAGTATTTGGATTAAAATAATATATAGCTCCATAAGTTGGATCCCAACCATTTATCGCATCTTGGGCTGCCTTTTTTGCTGTTGCATTTGGCGACAAATTAATTTGTCCGTCTGACACGCATGTAAATGCTCCTTGCTGATAAACTACTCCTGAAACTGTATTTGGGAATCTACTGTCTTTAACCCTATTCAGTATTACTGCTGCAACTCCTACCATACCTGTATATGGCTCTCCCCTTGCTTCTGCATACACAAAACGACTTATTAAATTTAGATTACTTGAGTTAGAAGTTGAACCTGTTGAACTTGAACCTGAGCTTGACGAGAAAATTCCCATTGCTTGCAAAGTCTTCGTTCCTGCTATTCCGTCTGCTGTTAAACCATTTTTCTTTTGGAATTTTTTCACTGCTGATAATGTACCACTTCCATAAATCCCGTCAACGCTTCCGCTGTAATATCCCCAATTTTTTAATTTTGTTTGTATTTGTTTTACTTCATCTCCCCTTGAGCCATACCTAGATAAAGCATAAGTTTCTTGATTTCTAAGCAAAACATTATAAGCCACAAACAATACTATAGCAATCGCTAGCAAAATACCTACTTTATATTTATTTTTCATACAAATCAAATTCCTTTCTGAAAAATGAAATATTAGCTTCTTTCAAACTAAATCTTTTCTAAAAATATACATAAAAATAACCTTTTATTTGGAGTTATTTTTTCCAAAAAAGGTTATTTTATACAATATTTTTTAGTTTAGAAAATCCCTACTATATTATTGTTTTCATCTAAATCAATACTTTCTGCTGCTGGTACTTTAGGAAGTCCTGGCATTGTCATGATTTTTCCTGTTTTTACGACGATGAATTCCGCTCCAGCTTTTAATTCCACAGAATTTACAGTTATTTTAAAAGGTTCATCACATAATAAATTTTTAGGATCGTCTGATAATGAATACTGAGTTTTTGCAATACATATAGGCATTTTCAAATCTCCGATTTGTTTTAATTGTTCTTCTGCCTTTTCAGTATAGTTTACTCCTTCAGCTCCATATATCGATTTTGCGACTTTTTCAATTTTAGTTTTCATTGAATCTTCTAGTTCATACGTATTTTTTAATGTGTGAGGTTTATCACATAATTTAACAATTTTTTCTGCTAAATCTGTTGCACCTTCTCCACCTTTAGCCCAGTTCTCTAGCAAGCTATATTCAACATCTTCCTTCTTAATGTATTCTTCTAAAGTATCTATTTCTTCTTGAAAATCATTTTCATATTTGTTTATTGCTACAATTGGATTTAAGCCAAAACTCTTTATATTCTGTATATGTTTTAACAAATTATGTATTCCAATTTTTAAAGCTTCTATATTTTTATTTGAAACTTCGTCTTTTGTAGCACCACCATGATATTTCAAAGCTTTCATCGTTGCTACTATTACAACCGCATCAGGAGAGGTTTCTAAATTTCTACATTTTATATTCAAGAATTTTTCTGCTCCTAAATCCGCACCAAATCCAGCTTCGGTTACGACATAATCTCCTAACTTTCTAGCCATTTTCGTTGCTATAATACTGTTGCAACCATGTGCAATATTGGCAAAAGGTCCACCATGAATTATAGCTGGATTATGTTCTAGAGTTTGCACTATGTTAGGATTTAAAGCATCTTTTAGTATTACTGTCAAGCTTCCGTCTGCCTTTAAATCCCTACAAGTTACTTCTTTTCCTTGTTTGTTAAAACCAATTACAATATTGCCAAGTCTTCTTTTCAAATCTTTTATATCTTTTGACAAACATAAAATTGCCATTATTTCAGAAGCAACCGTAATGTCAAATCCGTCATCTCTTGGTACTAGATTTTTCTCTCCTGAAAGTCCTATTTCAACTTTTCTTAGAGCTCTATCATTTAAATCTACACATCTTTTCCACGTTACTTTTTCAATCTCGAGCTTGTTTCCTTGGAATATGTGGTTGTCCACAATGGCACTCAACAAATTATTAGCAGTAGTAATTGCATGAATATCCCCTGTAAAATGTAGGTTTATGTCTTCCATTGGTGCGACCTGCGAATAACCGCCACCAGTTGCTCCACCTTTTATTCCAAATACAGGACCTAAAGAAGGTTCTCTCAAAGCTAAAATTGATTTTTTTCCAATTTTATTAAGTCCGTCAGATAATCCAATTGCTGTTGTTGTCTTTCCTTCTCCTAGTGGTGTTGGATTTATTGCAGTTACTAAAATCAATTTTGCATCTTTTTTATCTTTTAACTTATCAAGATAATCAATTGAAATTTTTGCTTTATATTTTCCATATTGCTCTAAATATTCTTCAGGAATATTTAGCTTGTCCGTTATGTCGGTTATTTTATTTAACTTCGTACTTCTAGCTATTTCAATATCTTTCATATTTAATTTAATTCCTTCCTAAGGTACAAATCTAGTTGAAAAATAATTACAATTTTCAACCTTTACCTTCTTGTATAATTTATTAATTATAGATACCGATTTTTCAAGGAATAGTCAATAATATAAATTTGTACTTTAAATAAATTAGAAAATCATGCCTACTATGAAACCTATTACTGCACCTGCGACCACTTGAAATGGTGTGTGTCCAGTCATTTCTTGAAGTTTTTCTGAATATGTTAATTTTTGATTTTTTATAATATCATTTAAAATATGTGCCTGCTTGCCAACTGCTCTTCTCACTCCTGCTGCGTCATACATAATAATTAATGAAAAAGCCACACACGCTGCAAATAACGGTGAATTAATGCCTTCACTTTTTCCAATCATTGTAGTAATACACATTACTAAAGCTGAGTGTGAACTTGGCATACCTCCTGCTCCATAAAATCTTGAAAAATCCCATACGCCTTCATCAAATCTTTTATAGATTACCTTAAATATTTGTATGCAAATCCATGTGATGGCTGGCACTATTATTAATTTGTAATTTTCGAAAAATTGTATCATGCCTTTATTATCTTACTCCTAATCTTAATTGCTTTTTACTTCTATACTTAATTTTGTTTTTCTTAGTTTTATTTTTACTAGCTTTCATTTTACTAGCTCTTATTTTTTACTAGCTTTCATTTTAATCTTTGTCATCTATTTATAATTAGTTATTCCTTAATCTATACTTTAAAAGTTAGTCTTCTTTTGCAACAAAATCTTTTTCTTCTCCGTCAATTAATATTGTTATTTTCTTTTCAGCATTTTTTAACATTTCGTTGCACTTTTTTGAAAGCTCCATGCCTTCTTCAAACTTTTTTACAGATGTATCTAAATCTAAATCATCTTTTTCTAACTCATCAGCAATCTTTTCTAAATCTGTCATTGCTTTTTCAAAACTAATATCATCCTTCATGCGCTTTTCCTTTCTTTCTTTTTCGTTTTTATTTTGGTTTTATTTTTGTTTTGGTTTCGTTTTTATTTTGGTTTTTGTTTTTGTTTATTTTTATTTCGTTTTTATTTTTTTGTTTTTATTTTATTTTGTTTTGTTTTGGTTTCGTTTTACTTTTTTGTTTTATACCTAACTTGAATATTTTTTATCAATTCTTGTATTTACATTTTCCTTTGTCAGTTCATTTTTCTGTTACATTTGCTTTTGCCACTCCGTCAATGTATCTTATATTTATTGAATCACCAATATTTAAGTCTTCGATTTTCTTTATAATCTTTCCATCTTTTTCAGTAATTGCATATCCCCTAGCAATTGTCTTCATTGGGCTTAAAGCATCAAGTTTAGTAACATTTTTGCTTAGGCTCATCCTTGCATTATTTAATTTATTTGTTATGAAAGTATTTATATTTTTTACAAGGTTATCAATTAAAATGTATTTCTCATTTATCTTCTGCAATGGCTCTTTAAACACTCTTCTCGTCATGCATTTTTCATATCTTAATTGCATTAGTTGAACTTTTTTCTTCAAAGCAGTTTTTAGTCTATTGTTATATAAATCTATCGTATATTTTACATCCGATATGTTCGGAACTGCTAATTCTGCTGCTGCAGAAGGTGTCGGTGCTCTCAAATCTGCAACAAAATCAGCTATTGTAAAATCTGTCTCATGTCCTACTGCTGAAATTATTGGAATCTCTGATTCGTAAATTGCTCTTGCTAGTAATTCTTCATTAAAAGGCCATAAATCTTCCAAAGATCCGCCACCCCTTCCAATGATTAAAACATCAGCAAGCTTTTCTTTATTCATTTTCTCTATTCCTTCTGCAATCTCTTTTTCCGCTCCTGCTCCTTGTACTGGAACTGGAATAAGCCTTATTCTCACATTTGGATTTCTTCTAGTCGAAACATTTATTATATCCCTTATAACTGCTCCAGTAGATGACGTAAGCACTCCTATTGTTTTAGGAAACATTGGTATTTTCTTTTTATGAGATTCAGCAAATAAGCCTTCACTTTCAAGTTTTGCTTTTAATTTTTCATATTCTTCGTAAAGTGAACCAATTCCGTCTTGTTTTATGGCTTTAACATATATCTGATATACTCCGTCTCTTTCAAATACCGAAACAGAGCCCAAGACGCAAACCTTCATCCCGTCCTTGGGCATAAAATTCAAATATCCTGTATAACTTTTAAACATGACACATTTTATAAGTGATTTCTCATCTTTCAAAGTAAAATACATGTGTCCTGTATAATGTAATTTGAAATTAGAGATTTCGCCTTTTACATATACATTGTTTAAATATTCATCAGAATCAATTTTATTTTTTATGTATTTATTAAGTTCTTCAACTGTAATTGGGTTAATATCCATTAATCTTACCTTTTTATTTTTATAGTATTATTCTTGTTTACTTTTTCATGTTTGCTTTGGGCTTATTATTTTAGCTTATTTTTAGCCCACTTTTTAGGTTGCGCTTGACTTAATTTTCAGCTTGTTTTTAGCCTGTTGTTTTTAGCTTAACTTTCTTGTAAATCTTCCTTAACAATACTTGCAAGCACACCATTTACGAAAGCTTTTGATGAATCATCACCATACGATTTAGCTAGTTCCACTACTTCATTAATAACAACCTTATAAGGTAATTTTGAATATAATATTTCATAGATTCCAAGCTTCAATAATGTTAGGTCAATTTTAGAAATTCTAGAAATTGTCCAATCCTCTTTTATATTATCTTTTATTTTTTCAACTATTTCTTTTTCGTTATTTTTTATTCCATTTATTATATCTTCAATGTACTCAATAGCCTCATCATCTTCGATATTTTCTTCTTCAACAAAATATTTTATTTGCTCGTTAACATCATCTACTTCAGAAACTTGCACGCTATATAATAACTTAAATGCCTCTTCTCTTGCCTTTGACCTATTCATTTTTCAAAACTACCCCTTTTCAATTGTTAAGTATTTAATTATGTAAATTAGTTTTCTTAAAATTACATTTTATCAATAAATTTTTTGATTTTATCTTTTACATCATCTTTGTTGTGTTGATAATAGTTTCCTGCCCAAATTCCAAGCACTATCAAAACTACTACAAGTATTAATTTGTAAAATCCTGTACAAGCTAGCAAAATTGCAATTAATCCGCCAACTATTGCTCCCCAATATTTAGTTAAAAATTTTTTAAAGTCTTCCATACTTTAATCACGTTCCTTTCTCAGCTATAACATTAATATCGTATTGATTTTCACTATTTAGTTTTTGACACAGATTTATTTGAAGTTGTCCTATTTTTTGCTTTATTTTCTCCTTCTTTGCTCTCCCTATTATCATTTGAATTTTTATCATATTCTTTATTGTTTTCTACTTTTAAATTTTCTTCATTTTTTTGCTTTTCATTAATGTTTTTTGTTTTTTCCTCATTAACTTCATCATACATCATATTAGAAGTAGACTCAGCATTTCTAACTCTAACATTTACATATTTTATATCTAAATCAGTAGCACTTTTGATAGTCTTTTTTATTTTTACCTGTAATTTAGATGATATGTCTTTTATAACTGTTTGATTAGTAATATCAATTATTATATCAATTATAACATCATTTTGTTTTGTTATTTCAACATTTGATTCAGAATTAACTATATTAGGAAATTCTTTTATAACTCCGTCAACCATATCTTTAATTGTAGAAACAGTAATTAAAAGCCTACCGTCTTCATTTTGTAAAAGAATCCCTGTATCACTCTCATCCTTCTCTCCCATATCAGAAAAGAATAGACATCTTATAGCTAAAAGAATTAATACGATACAAACACCAATTAATATATTTGTATATGTTGCATTAATCAATACTTTTCCAATCAAAATTCCAAAAATTGTTGGTTCCATCCACCCAAAACTTATTAAGCACAATATTACGGCAATAATTAAAACCAATATTGAAAATAAAGCTAGTCCTAGTTTATCTAAAAATTTCATTATATTATACCTCTCAATTTTTATTATTAAATTATTGTTTATGTTGTTAATATTTTAATGTTATTGTTTTATTATCTTATTGTTATTATTCTATTGACTTTCTATTTAATATATTATTTTTATACTATTTTTTTGTTGTTTTATTAGTTGTCTTCTTCTCAGCACTTTTGGTACTAGTTGATTTCTTCGCACCTGCTTTTTTATCCTCAACTTTTTTTTCTGCTTCCTTATCTTGAGCTTTTTTCTCTACCTCTTTTACTTCTTCCTTTTTAGCATTTTTTCTATCTTCTCTTGATGTACTTACTCCTTGAACATGAACATTTACTTCTTCAACACCTAAACCAGTCATACTTTCAACTGATTTTTTAACTCTTTTTTGTATTTCAAATGCAACTTCTGGTATTCTAGCCCCATATTCAACAATTATGTTGACATCTATTTTAGTCGATTTATCTGTCACATCAACTTTTATACCTTTTGATAGATTTTTCTTTCCACTCAATACTTCTGATATTCCACCTGCAAATCCGCCTGCCATATCAGCTACTCCTGGCACCTCTGATGCAGCCATACCTGCAATTACGGCAACTACATCATCAGATATTTGTATATTGTTTTCTGCATTTTCTATTGTTACTTCTCCCTTATTTTCTTTTAATTCTTGTTTCTTTTCTTCACTCCTAATTTTTACCTTTCCTTTCTTTTTTACTTTAAGGATTAAAGCCTATATAAAATAGTATTAGCTTCCTTATAATTTATGATATTCTAAGTATATCAATATATGCTTAATTTTACAAGTATTTTATGATAAATTTTTTTAAGAAATCTAATCCACTTAATATTCTACATTTACCAAGCATAAACCTGTTGGTGGTAGTGTTTTTCCTGCTTTTAATCTATCTTTAGCTTCAAGGATTTCTTTAACTTCTTTTGGACTGATTTTACCTTCTCCAACTTCTACTAATGTTCCACTTATTATTCTTACCATATTATATAAAAATCCATTACCAGTTAAACTTATCGTTATTATATCTCCATTTCTTTCTACTTTTGCATCATAAATGATTCGTGTACTATTTTTATTACTAGTACCACTTGCTTTAAATGATTTGAAATCATGTTCTCCTATTAAATATTTTATTCCTTCATCCATTTTATTTTCATCCAGTTTAATTGGATAGTGATATTGCATATCTCTATATATTGCTGTTCCTTGTTCTGAATTATTTATACTGTACTGATATGTTTTCTTTTTACAATTATATCTACTATGAAATCTTTCATCTACTTCAATTGCTTTTTTTATTCTTATTGATTTTTTTAATTGCGAATTTAGAGCATACGGTATTTTTTCGATTGGAAATTCTTTTTCAATTTTGAAATTTGCTATTTGGCAAAGTGCATTTACTCCTGCATCAGTTCTGCCTGAGGCAATTAGGTCGACTTTTTCGCCAGTTACTATTTCTATTGCTCTTTCTATTTCTCCTTGTATATTTGGCTTATTCGGCTGTTTTTGCCAACCATTAAAATCTTTGCCGTCATACTCAATTATCAACTTAATATTTCGCATTTTTACACTCCATTTACTTTTTTTATTCGTTTTATTTATTATTATTTGCTTTTATTTGCTGCTTTTTCCTTTACTTGTTTTGCATTTATTTATTGTTTTTGCTTTATTGGTTTGTATTTATTTATTGCTTTTTCCTTTATTTTTTACTTTTTTAGATTTGTTTTTTATTGTTTTTTGCTTTCTTTTTACTTTTTTTGGATTTATTTTTTTGCTTTTATTTACTTCACTATTTGAATTTAAAATTTTTTAGTTTGTATATTGTTGATTTTATAGTTACGTTTATTTAGCTTTCTCTTTAATTATAAACTTTTTTTACCCAAAAATCTACTTATTTTATTAAATTTTATTTATAAATTACATTTATTTTACAATGTTGCATTTAACCTTTCATTTGACATGTAATTTTTATTCTATGTTTATTTAATAAAATTGTATTCTTTTTTTGAAATTAAGATTTTTATTTATCATAACAATTTCTACCACAATTTTACAAAATCTTATCTCCTTAAAATTATAATTATTCTTGATTTTTTGTTAAATAAATGATATAATTAATTATGCATCGCAAAATATTATAATGCTTGGAGGTGAGCAAATAAGTGAAAAATATTCACTTAGCTGGACGGTATCCTCAGGATGCCGTTTCAGTTCTTGACATGAGAGATTTTCACAATTTCACCAATCTTTTAAAAGGTGAAAATTGTGAAAATGATGTTCTCTATATAACACCGTTGGTATTGAATTATGTCTATTCGTGCCAAGGGTATAGAATAGAGAATCACCAAGTAGTTTATTCAATAAATAATAAGCGATACTACTTGGTCTTTCGAGCGGTTCCTATATTTGGTAGCTGTAACTACTTTGATATGTACATCCATTATCAATGTAGTGGTTCGGTTACTTCACGATTGCTTAGTGAAAAGGGTTCCCAGCTTCATATTGGGCTTAAGCGACTTTGCTTGCCCACTTATGATAATGGAGAAAGTTATCCTTATAGAAAGCAATTGACACTGCCCCAGTAGAAGTTTGTTTGTTCACTCATGCGAACTGGCTTACAGTTCGCTAAAAGCGGTAATTCCAAGGAATTACCGCTTATTTTATTATTTGTTTTCTATTTTATATCTTCTTTTACTTTCTATTATCCTTTTATTTATTCTTCTTTGCTTTTATCATTTTCAATTGTTGTGCTTTCTAATTTTATTTCTTATTATTGCTTTCTACCACTTTTACCTTCTTATTTTTTCTATTCTCACTTGCTACCTTTTTATGTTGTATGATTTTTTCTTTTTTATTTGCCATGATTACTCTAATTTCTGAAATCTTATTTTTCTTACCTTCAGGTCCAAATCTTGCAGTTACAAGATTTTTAATTAATATTCTTTTTAATGCGTCTACTTCAACATCTAATATTAATGTGCCGTCTTTTGCTATTGAGATTTTTCCTGTTTCTTCTGAGACTACCACAGCTATTGCATCAGATTCCTTTGATATTCCTATTGCTGCTCTATGCCTTGTTCCTAATCCCCTTACAACATCTTTATCATCTGTAAGTGGCAATATGCAGGCTGCTGACGTTATTTTATTATTTGCTATTATGACTGCTCCGTCATGCAAAGGCGTTTTTGGTACGAATATATTTACCAACAATTGTGGTGAAATCTCTGATTCTAGTACAACTCCAGTTTCTATTATATCTTGCAATTTTATGTCTCTTTCGAATACTATTAATGCTCCTGTTTTTGTTTTTGCTAGTTCTTCTACTGCTATTGATACTTTATAAATGTCTTCTTTTGCCTTGTCTCTCAAGCTTTTATCTATGCCGAACATTTTAGTAAATGTGCTTGATCCGATTTGCTCAAGTGCTCTTCTTAATTCCGGTTGAAATATCAATAGTAGTGCGATTACTCCATAAGTCATAAATGATGTCAATATAAAGTTTAATATTCTTAACTTAAATATATTGCTTAATATTGTTATAATTACTAAAAATACTATTCCTTTTAGCAGTTGCATTGCTCTTGATTTTTTTGCAAATTTTATAAATGCGTATATTAGAAATCCCACTAATACCACATCTATAATTAATGTTATAATCTGCCATGGTTGTGCTTTTAGTTCATTTATGTATGACGGAAAATCAATTTTCATTTGTTCATTTACTTTATCAAACATTTTTCTTTTTCCTTTCGTTTTAATTTCTACATTTTATAATACGTTTATTAAGTAATATATTACTGTTCCGCTTATAATACATTTATTAAGTAATATATTACTGTTCCGCTTATAATACATTTATTAAATAATATATTACTGTTCCGCAAGTTGCTACAAGCATCATGATGACTATTAATAATGCAACAACTCTGCCTAATTGCTTTGACAAATCAAAGTGCTTTTTTGGTTTATTATTGTTTTTCATTTCATTTATCTTTCTTGTTTTGTCCATTTCTAGTGCTTTTTCTTTTATATCTTTTTTCATTTTTACTCCCTTTCTAAGTTACAAATCTAGTTTAAAAAATAATTACAATTTTTCAACCTTGCTCCCTTTCCTTCCACATCAATTGCAGTTTTCAATCATTTTTAGTAAACATAAGTAATCAAAAACTTATATTTCAATTATAATTAGCAAGCTTCTATATTACTTTAAATATTTTAACATTTATAATTTTTAAAGTCAATTACTAATTTTTTATACACTACATAATTTTTATACAAATTCTTCCCATACCAAATTGGCTAGATCCAAGCCTTTTTTAGTTAATCTTATATTGTCATTATTTATTCTAATTAAGTTCTCACTAATTAGTTTTGACAATTGCTTATTATACACATCAAATACATTTTTGCCAAATTTGATTTCAAAAGATTCCGTATTTATGCCATTGATTTTCCTTAATCCTAGCATCATGTATTCGTTCATCATGGATTTTTTTGTTTGCTTTTCTTCTATTTTGATATTTTTAAATCCTTCATTATTTTTTATATTTTTAATATAATTTTCTATATCAGAAATATTTGTGTATCTTGTTTTATTTTCATAAGATGCGCTGGCAGCTCCAAATCCTAGATATTCTTCCTGTTTCCAGCAATCCATATTATGTTTACAAATATTTTTCATTTTTGCAAAATTTGAAATTTCATAATGTATGTATTCATTTTCTTCCAATTTTCTTTTTGCATACCAATACATATATCTTTCCATTTCTTCATCAGGCAATTCTACTTTTTTGTCATTTATCATTTTTTCTAATTTTGTATTTGGTTCAACAATTAATGAATATACTGATATATGCGGGATTTCCATATCTATCAAATTAATAAGCGTTTTTTCTACATCATAAATATTCTGATTAGGAAGCCCTATCATTGTGTCTACATTTATGTTTCTGAATCCTACTTCTCTTGCATATTGTATCGTTTTTTCAAATTGCTTATAATTGTGTATTCTTCCTAATAATTTCAACAAGTCATCATTTGAACTTTGCAAACCAACGCTCAATCTATTTATTCCCATTTGAAAATACTGATCCAAGCTCTTTTTAGTTGCTGTGCCTGGATTTAATTCCATTGATATTTCTGCATTTATGTCTAATTCAAAATTGTGCTCTATTTCTGTCAAAATATCTTCTATATATTTGGGATTTATGTATGACGGAGTTCCTCCACCAATATAAATTGTTTTTACATGATAATTCAAATTACTTCTTGCTTTGATTTCTTCTTTTAAACACTCTACATATTCTTTTATCAGATTATCTTTATTGCATAGTGAGTAAAAATCACAATAATTACATTTTTGCTTGCAAAAAGGTATATGCACATAAATTCCTATTTGTTTCATTTATTTCTCCAATTTTTTTACTTCTTTTAGTTCTTCTGCTAATTCTCTTATTCCTTCTAATCTATGGTTTACACCTGATTTGCTTATTTTCTTTTCTAATAGTTGTCCTAATTCTTGCAAACTTGCATTTGGATTTTCTAGTCTGACGTTTGCTAATTCTTGCTCTTTTTCTGTGAGTCTATCAAATTTCTTTTTGGCTTTTATTAACTTGATGTCTTCCACTTGTCTTACAGAGCTTGAGATTGTCTTATTTAAATTGGCTGTTTCGCAATTTACCAATCTATTTACATTATTTCTCATGTCTTTTATAACTCTTTCATCTTCGAAATCAAGTACAGATTTATTTGCTCCTACAAAGGCAAGGAAATTCGATATGTTTTCTCCGTCTTTCATATATAGTATGCTTTTCTTTTCTCTGTTTAACAGCTTAGTTTCAATGTCGCTCTGCTCTAGTATTTTCTTAACTCGCTTTGCATTTGCTTCGCTGTCAAATACTATCTCTAAATGATATACATTTTTTGGATTTGTTATAGAGCCTGAGCTCATGAACGCTCCCCTTACCAATGCTCTTTTTTCTTCATCTGTATTAATATCATCACATATTGTAATCTTCTTTTTTAATGTTATGCAGAAATTTATTCCCTGCATTTCTATCTTATAATCATTTTCTCCAAAGTTGTCAAGCAGTTTGGCAAATCTATTTATATTGTATTGATTTTCTGTGACAAATTTATTGGATGAATTGGTCAACAAATAACCTTCTAACTCAGCTTTTACAAGCTTTTTATTAGATAGGTTATTGATTTCGCTTAATTCTTTTTTTACTTTTGCACAAAACGAATCTCCCATTAATTACGCTCCCATATTATCACTCTGTCGTGTCCAGCTAAGTCTTTTACACATTTTGAATTTTCAAATATTTTTTGCACTTCTTCTTTTTGGTCATATCCTATTTCCATTAATAATGTGCCATTTTCTTTTAGATACTCTTCAATATGTTTTCGTATCTCATAATAAAATTTTAATCCATTTTCTCCACCATTTAAAGCTATGTGTGGTTCATTTTGCACATCTAAATCCAATGTGCTGATTTCTGCACTTTTTATATATGGTGGATTTGATACTATTACATCAAATTGAAGTTTTTCGTTTTCCTTTGATTGCAAATTATTGAACATATCTGATTTTATAAATTTTATTGTAGCCATATCATGCTCAACATTTCGTATGTTATTATAATTAATTTGTGCTACATTTAATGCTTTTTTGCTAATATCTGATGCATAGATTTCCACATTTTTTGCATACTTTGCTAGACTTATTGCAATGCATCCGCTCCCAGTGCACAAGTCTAAAACTTTTATTTTCTTATTTAATTCTTCTTTGCTATTTTTCTTATTTTCTGTTTTTTCATTGCGGTTTTCTTTATTTTCTATTTTTTCTTTACAGATTTCTTTATTTTCTATTTCTTCTTTTCCTTCTTCTTTATTTTCTATTTCTTCTTTGCAATTTTTATCACTTTCTATTACTCCTTGCACAACTTCATTATTAGCATTATTTATTACTTTTAGAGCTTCTTGGACTAATATCTCCGTGTCAGGCTGTGGTATTAGCACTCTTTTATCAACATAAAATTCTATTCCCATAAAATTAGCCTTTGAAGTAATATATTGCAATGGCTCTCCACTTTTTATCTTACTTATTGCTCTTTTTAACTTTGTTTCTTGGCTTTTCGTTATTGATTTGTTATTATTTACGATTAAATATTGTCTATCAACTTTCAATATATACTCCAATAATATTGTCGATTCTATGTGCCCTATTTGATTACTTGCTAATACCAAAGCTTCTTTTATTGTCATGTTTGTATTTTCATTTTCCTTTCATTTATGTTGTTACTAAGCGTTTCAATTGATTGTTATGTGTCATTATAAATACCGATTTTTGTTATCTTTATTTTATAATTGCTTAACAAAAAGCAATTACTCCAATCTGAAAAATCTTATTAAATTAGTATTTTCTAATTTCTTGACAATTTTGCCATTATATATCGTATCTCCTGTTTGTGAATCTTCTAATGGTATGTCTAAATAAACATTTGCAATAAACTTTTGATTATAATTATTTATTATAGTTATGTCAAATGCCACATTACATTTGATTGTACTTAAGAAAACTCCAGTTTTTCTAAGTAATTCTCCGTCAAACTTCAAACCCGAGCTTATATCAGAGATTATCTCATTTTTCTTAATATCCTTATTGGTATATTCTAATACAATTGGATTTGAACAATCTGCATAAAGCTGTGGCTTAGAATAGTCCACATCTCCGTCATTTAGCACTGTGTATTCTAACTTGTCAGTAATTTTATTATCATCAGTACCTGAAAGTTTTCCAAAATTTTCAACATTTTCAAAGTGTAAACTTGGAGTTCCTAATTCAAGTCCTGAAAACCTTACATTATCTATATAAATTTCTTTAATAGAATTTTCATAATTTAGTTCTTGCTCAGATCTATTATTTATGTAGATTGCAATGTCTGTAAATTGATGCACATTTAAGTTCCACATTGCTCTATCTTCGTTATTTCTGTCTGCATTTGCACTGCTATACATATATATATTGTCAATGCTGAAAACTGTTTTTGCATTTAGTTTTGCAAATTCATTGATTTCTTTTGCAAATTTTTCGTTTGTTACAACCGAAAGAATTGTATAAACTAACATTATGACGAAAACTATTATTAATACTGTTATAGCAATTAATTTTTCTCTCGTATTACTACGCTTTTTACCATTTACTACTACAGTTGTTTTTTTATTCATTAGTACCTCCTACATTTTCTCATCTCGTATAATGAACATATAATCATCTTTTTGTACTCCTATTTTTCTTTCGCCTGCATACATTTATGATTTTATATATTGTCTATAATTTTATCATTTGTTTTTCTACATTTCAATATAAAATTTAAAATTAATATCTTTTTGTAGCCATTATCCTGTAACCTTTTTGTCGGCAAAACAGAGCAGTTTTACCTGCTCTTTCGTTCATGTTTTTTATTTACGTTTTTTCTTGCACTCATTTGCTCACACTTTTTGTGATTTTTATTTGTGTCACGGGCTCTTTCGTTCACGTACTTTTCGTACTCTTTTGCTCGTGCTTTCGTTTGTGTATGCCCATAAGGCCATACACAAACATTTTATTTATTCATATTATCTGTATGCATTTCGAATTCTTTTTTAACTTTCTTTACTTTCTAATTGCAAACTGAAAGAAGATTTAAGAGAAACTAGCGGACAAAACGCGTTATAGGCGTTATAGGTGTAGTAGCGCACATAGCCGCCGTTGCCATAGGCGACAGTGCAGACGTAGGTAGAGAGATAAGCAGACGGAGAAGCCAAACAGTAATAATTACCGTTTCCAGGATAGTACATTGAATCAATAGCTGGGTCTGTTTGTACTGTATAATATGCAGTGTAAGTATCGTATTCTGCAGTCCTTCCTGGTCCTACTTGATATCCATATTTGTTTGTGTCTGCTGTGCCTGCATAATTATAAAACAGTTTCTTTCTCGCTCCTCCTGATGTTATATCTCCTTGTATCGGTGCATCCCCTGTTAGTCCATAATG
>CANRBO010000003.1 GCA_947628885.1 uncultured Clostridia bacterium
ACGTACTTAACATACGCTTAGCCTTTAGCTACCTTACCTAGGTCTTACTATAAATATTTTACCATACAAATACTTGTATGTCAAATATTTTCATTAATATTTTATGAATAATTTTATTTTTTATTCCTACTATTTCTTGGAAATAGACTTACTCTAAAATTTTTTTGCTTTAATTCATTTATTAAATTTTCAACTATCTTTATATCTTAGATTTTCCCTTTTATATATAGCTTTTATTTTCATCTTATCTTCTTCATTGCAAAAATATCCACCTACTGCAAAATATCTTGTTTTACTATTTTTGTGAATTGAACCGACTTTCGTCTAAATACACATATACCTTCATTATATATCACTCCTCATGTTATGATTTTAACATTTTTTGATAAAAAAATAAATCATTTTTCTAATATTTACTAAATTTTTTTTACGCATTTTTCATATTGAATATAATTCCCTTATATGATATAATTTTTTCGGAAAGGAGCTTCGTATAAAGGCATTTATGCGAGAGAAAATTATATGAAATATGATGTAATTGTTATTGGTATGGGACCTAGCTCTGTATTTTTAGCCTATGAACTTATCAAATTAAAGAAAGCACAAAATATCCTTTTAATAGAAGAAGGAAAAAGAGTTGAAAATAGAGTGTGTCCTATTGAGAAGGCTGGAAAATGTATAAAATGCAAACCTTTTTGCAATATAACAAGTGGTTTTTCCGGTGCTGGAGCTTTTTCTGACGGCAAGCTTTCTCTATATAATCCTGAAGATGATGACATTTATGTTGGTGGCGAACTTCACAGATATATTGGTGTTCAGGAAACTAAAGATTTAATTGATTATACTGATAAAATCTATTTAGATTTTGGTGCTGACAAAAAACTTGAAGGTACAGAATACAAAGATGAAGTTAAGAAAATATATGATAAAGCCAAGAAAAATGATATTAATTTGATTAGTATTCCAATCAGACATTTAGGCACAGAAAAAAGTCATGAGCTTTATAATAGAATCGAAAATTTTTTGTCTGATAACAATGTTAATATGAGATTTAATTGTGTTGTGTCTGACATTATTACTGAAAATAATGAAGCAAAAGGCGTAATAGTTAAAGATGCTGATTTAGCAAATGATGACAATGCTCCTACTGAAGAAATTTATGCTGACAATGTAGTTATTGCTGTTGGTCGAAAAGGTGCTAACTGGCTTACTAATTTATGTGAAAGGCATAACATAAAAACCGAAGCTGGAGTTGTAGATATCGGAGTTAGATATGAACTTCCTGACGAAATAATGAGAGATGTTAATAAATATATGTATGAAGGAAAATTCATTGGCACTCCAAGTCCTTTCGGAGACAAAGTACGAACATTTTGTCAAAATCCTAGTGGCTTTGTTGCTCCGGAAGTTTATGATAATAATTTAACTTTAGTTAATGGTCACTCTTATAAAGATAGAAAAAGTACCAATACAAATATGGCAATTTTAGTATCTCATCATTTTAATTATCCATTTAACAAACCTATTGATTATGGAAGAAATGTGGCTAAAAATTTAAATGAACTTGGTGGTGGAAATGTTGTTGTTCAAAGACTTGGAGATATTTACAGAGGTAAAAGAACGTGGCAACACGAACTTGAAAGCAATAAAGTAGTTCCTACGCTTAAAGCTGCTGTTGGCGGAGATATTACATTTGCTCTTGGTTATAGAACAATGACTGATATATTGCAATTTATTAGACAACTTGACAAAGTAATTAAAGGATTTGCCGACCCTGCTAATCTTCTTTATGGTCCTGAGATAAAATTTTATAGTAATAAAGTGGTAATTGATAATAACCTGGAAACAAGTGTTAAAGGCTTATATTCTATTGGAGACGGCGGTGGACTAACTCGTGGATTGATGATGGCATCATGCTCAGGTGTTTACTTAGCTAGAATTTTGGCTAAAAAATTAGCTAAAAACTCCAAATAACGTTATCATCTTAAATTGTGTATTGGGTTATAAATAGTACATTTTAATTATGTGTTTAAGTTATAAATATACTAAATTAATTTATAAGATTAAAATTTATAACATAAAAAACAAGCTTAAATTCTGATGATTTAAGCTTGTTTTTATTTATAATTTATTGCAGTTTGAACAAACTAATTGATAAATTTTCATTAACAAATTCTAGCTAATAAATTTTAACTAATATAATTAATCTAAATTAGACTTGCTAATTCAAAATTATTCTGCTTTCTTTGCTGTCTTTTTTGTTGCAGTTTTTGTTGTAGTAGTTTTCTTTGCTTTTGGAGCTTCTTTCTTTTCTGTAGAAGCTTTTTCTTCGCTTTCAACTTTTTTTGTTTCAGCTTTTTTAGTTTCAGTTTTTGAAGCTTCTGTGCTCTTTGTTTCAGTTTTAGCAGATTCTACACTTTTTGTTTCAGTCTTTTTTGCTGGAGCTTTTTTTGCTTCTGATTTAACAGCAAGTTTTTTATCTAAAGAAGATTTTTTTCTTGAAGCTGCATTTTTTGAAATAACACCTTTAGATGCTGCTTGATCTATAGCTTTCTTAGCTAATCTCAATAATTCTGTTGCTTCTTTTTCTCCTTTGGCATTTGCTGCTTCATATTTCTTAACAGCTGTTTTATACGCTGATTTTATCATATTATTATTTAATGTTTTCTTTTCAGCAATTTTTACTCTCTTTATAGCTGATTTAATATTTGGCATTTTTGCACCTCCTCTTAGCGTATTAATTTATAACATTATTTATTATATCACGATTTTTTATCTTGTGCAAGATGTTTGAGCAATTTTGTAACAACTTTTTGAAAAATTTTGTATTTTTAAAATTATTGAGCCTTTTTGTTTCAATGAAAAACCATTATTTAAAAGAAAATATTACAATAACTGTTTTGTCCAAATTGCCTTTAATTATAATTGCTTTTACATTTCATATAATAGCAAACAAGGAATCACTCTTTAGAAGTAATTCCTTGTTTTAATAAAAATTATTAATCTTACGTTTATATCTTTCTAATTATTTGTTAAGATTTATTCAAAAACTATTTCATTTCTGATTCAGCTCTTTGAATCATTTTCTTAACCATGTTTCCACCTATTCTTCCAGCGTCTCTTGCAGATATATCACCATTGTATCCGTCTTTTAAAGAAACACCAACTTCATTAGCTACTTCATATTTGAATTTGTTTAATGCGTCTGTAGCTTCTGGAACTGCCTTATAGTTGTTATTTGTTGCCATGATTTTCACCTCCTGAATATCGATTTAAAAAAGTTTAAAAATTAATTTTATTACAAATCAAAATCAATTTTTAATTTTCTTTTTCAATATATAGGATGTGCAGTAATTTTGTTTTTACTCTGGTAATTTATAGAATTTTTTAATTTTTTTGGAAAATTTTAAATTAAATTGTAATTTTTTGAACTATTAAAAAGTAAAATTCGTAAAAAGTTACAAATTAAAAAGTAAAAATAGCTATTCTTATTTCTTTAATTCTTCCAAAAACATTTCGTTTAACATCTTAGGATTTGCCTTGCCCTTAGTTTCTTTCATTGCTTGACCTACTAGGAATCCTAATGCTCTATCTTTTCCAGCCTTATAGTCTGCAATTGATTGTGGATTTGCTTCTAAGATTTTTGTAATTACTTCTTTAATTGCATTTTCATCTGATATTTGAATCCAACCTTTTTCTTCTACTATTTTTTTAGGACTTCTTGGATTTTCAAATAATTCATCTAAAACTTTTTTTCCAATGCTTGAGCTTATAACTCCACTGTCAATTAATGAAACTAATTCTGCCAAATCTTCTGCTGAAAATGGTATTTGCTCTGCTTCTAATTCTTTTTCATTTAATATTCTTGCTATGTCAGAGTTTAGCCAATTGCATACTGATTTATAGTTTTTGCATATTTCTCCTGCTTTTTCGAATATATCAGAAAATGCTTTTGAAGATGTTAGACTGTTTGCATCTTTTTCTGACAATCCTAATTCCTTCATGTATTTTTCTTTTCTTTTTTCAGGTAATTCAGGAAGTTCTTGTTTCATTTTTTCAATATATTCTTCACTCAATTTTATTGCAACCAAATCAGGCTCAGGGAAATATCTATAATCTTGCGCGTCTTCTTTATTTCTCATCTGATATGTTCTTCCGTCTACATCATCCCACCTTAAGCTTTCTTGATATATTTTATTTCCATGTTCTAATTCGTATATTTGTCTTTCTCTTTCATATTCAATCGCTCTTTGTATTGATTTAAATGAATTCATATTTTTCATTTCTGTTCTTGTGCCAAATGGTTCGTCTTTTTTATGTACAGAAACATTGACATCTGCTCTCAAAGAGCCTTCTTGCATTTTACAGTCTGATACATCAATATATTGCAAAATGGATTTCAATTTTTTCATATATCTATCTGCTTCGCCACTTGATCTTAAATCAGGCTCTGAAACTATCTCTATAAGTGGTACTCCTGATCTATTTAAGTCTACTAAACTTTCGCCTGTAAATTCATTATGATTTAATTTTCCAGCATCTTCTTCTATATGAATTCTTAATATTCTTATTTTTTTAGGATTTCCAAAATCATCTTCTATTTCAATATACCCATGCTCACAAAGTGGTTTGTCAAATTGAGATATTTGATAAGATTTTGGTAAGTCAGGATAAAAATAATTTTTTCTGTCATTTTTGCTGTCTTGCGAAATTGTGCAGTTGGTTGCTAATCCTGCTTTTACTGCATATTCTACAACTTTTTCATTTAATACAGGCAATGCTCCCGGCATAGCTGTACATATTGGACATATATGTGTATTTGGTTCTGCTCCAAATTCTGTTGGACATGAACAAAATATTTTTGTTTTTGTTGATAATTCTGCATGGACTTCTAGTCCAACTATTAATTCATAATCCTCGTTTGCCATTTTCAATTAACTTAGTCTCCTTCCTTTTCATTACATCACTTTCAATTACTTTTTCATTACATTATTTTTAATTTACTTTACGCTTATAATTTAGTTTTTTGAATCTTAGTTTAACATTCTTTACATTTGAATTACATACAAGCAATTTTTTAAGCAAAACTATTATCTTTTTAAGATTTAGACATATAATTAATTACTAGTTTTTCTTAAAGCTTGGCTTATGATTTTCTCTAAATTTAATTTTTTGTTCAAATGTATAGGCTGCATTTAAAATAGTTTCTTCTGAAAATCTGTCTCCGATTAATTGCATCCCAATTGGCATGCCATTGCTATCTACTCCGCAAGGAATCGATATTGCTGGCACACTTGCGATATTTATTGAAACTGTGCAAATATCTGCAAGATACATTTCCAATGGATTTTCTTTTTTCTCTCCAATATTAAATGCTGTTGTTGGAGATACTGGAGTAAGTAGCACATCATATTTTTTAAATTGTTCATCAAATTGTTTTTTTACAAATGTACGAGCCTTCTGTGCTTTTTTATAATATGCATCATAATATCCTGATGAAAGCACATAAGTTCCCAATATAATCCTTCTTTTTACTTCGTCTCCAAATCCTTCTGTTCTTGATTTTACATACAAATCTTTCAAATCTTTGATGTCATCAGCTCTATATCCATATCTTATTCCATCAAATCTTCCAAGATTTGAACTTGCTTCTGCACAAGCAATTATATAATATGTTGCTAATGCATACTCTGCAACATTTAAAGAACACTCTTCTACTTCTGCTCCCAACTCTTTGTAAGTTTCTATTGCTTCATATAATTTATCTTTTACTTCTTTATCTATCCCGTCTCCCAAGAATTCCTTTGGAACACCGATTTTCAAACCTTTTACATCATTTTTTAAAGATTTTACATAATCCTTTTTAGGCATATTATAAGATGTAGTATCTTTTTCATCATGTCCTGCTATGACATTTAATAAAATTGCAGCGTCTTTTACATCTTTTGTAATTGGTCCCACTTGATCAAGTGATGAAGCAAATGCTACCAAGCCATATCTTGACACAAGCCCATAAGTAGGTTTCAACCCAACCACTCCACAAAGTGATGCCGGTTGACGGATTGAGCCACCTGTATCTGAGCCTAATGCAAATGGCACCATATCAGCTGCTACTGCTGCTGCAGATCCACCTGATGAACCACCAGGTACTTTGTCCAAATCCCATGGATTATGGGTTACCTTTATTGCTGAATTCTCTGTTGAACTTCCCATAGCGAACTCGTCCATGTTTAATTTTCCCAAGATTGGCATTTTTTCACTTTTGACTTTTTCAACTACTGTCGCATCATAAGGAGCCACAAAGTTCTCTAATATTTTTGAACTGCAAGTTGTTTTTATCCCTTTTGTGCATAGATTATCCTTTATTCCAATTGGGATTCCTGCAAGATTATTACTGCTGTCAATATTTGATTCATCAATTTTTGTACTATCATCCAACTTGCCATTTTCAATAATTTCATCAATTTTTTTAACATTTTCAATAGCTTCATTTTCATTTATTGTTACAAATGCTCCAACGTCTTTTTCTTTTTCATTAATCCTATCTATGTAAGCCTTTGTAATCTCATAACTTGTAAGTTCTTTATTTCTTATTTTTTCTTGCAATTCGTGTACTGTAAGCTCTGTAATATTCATTAATTTTTATCCTTGTATAATATATTTAGGTTTTTAATAAAGGATTTACCTATAAACCTTTTGTCACTTTAATTAGTCTTTTATATGTTTCATAATTTCATTAAAAATCTCATCTGATATATCTTCAATAGTTCTTAGTTTTCCGTCCTTCACACAATCAACTTCAAACCAACCATATTTTTTAGCGACATAACACGCAGCCTTATGCGCATTTATCAAATGATTTTCATCTCTTTCATGTATGTCTTTTTCTTTTTGGTGTGAAAATTTATTATCTCTATCTTTTATAAGTTCCATTGCAACTTCCACTGGCATATTTAAGAAAAATACTTCTGCCGGTTTTGGAAGTCCATACAATCCATATTCAAAATTTGTAAGCCACTCTAAGAATTCATCTTTTTCTTTTTCATCACTAATTTTTCCAGCTTGATGAACCATATTGGCAGTTGTGTATCTATCAGCAATAATTATTCCGCCATTATTATAAAATTCTTCAAAATCTTTTTTAAAAGTAGCATATCTATCAGCCGCATAAAAAGTAGAAGCAATATATGCACTTACATCATTAGCATTTTGTCCAAATTCTCCTGATAAATACATCTTAACAAGAGAGGAAGACGGACTGTCATAGTTTGGAAAACTTGCAACTTTATAATCTATATTATTTTCACTCAATCTCTTTTTCAATAATTCAAATTGCGTCTGTTTTCCGCTTCCGTCTGTTCCGTCAATTACAAATAATTTTCCCATAAATAATTACCACCTTTTTTCATCTTTTTGTATTTTCATTTTTTATTTTAATTATTGCAATACTTTTGGTATTTTGTACATATTATTTTCTAATCCCGGTGCATTTTCCAATAACCCATTAATATTGTCAAAATTCTTAATTTCATCTTTTCTAAATACATTTACATTATCGTTCGCACCTATGGTTTCATCCAAGTCGCCTATTGGTGCTTTTTCTAATATTTTTACATAGTCTAATATATCGTCTAAATTTTTAAGATATTTTTCGATTTCACTATCTTTTACTTCCAAATCTGATAAATTAGCTATGTGTAAAAGTTCTTCTTTGCTTACACTCATTGTAAATTACTTTCCTTTCTGAATTCTACTTTTCGTATATATTATAAGTTATTTTTGAAGAAATATCAATAAGCTACTTAGATTATTTAACAAAAATTATGAAAATTTATTGAAATAATATTTGAAATAGTGTATAGTAGATGTATAGGAAATTGATAATAAGCAGATTTGGTTTGCCACTCTTAAAAGCCGCAATTTCAATTGCGAGAACAGGGGGTGGTACATATGATAGAAATAGCTTTATTAGAAATAATATATTTACTTTTATTCGGACTTATATCCGAAACTATCGTTGTATTTGCCTTGATTATATTAAGTATAATTTTAAGCAAATAAAAAAAATAAAACCATTCTGCTTGGACGGTGAATGGTTTTTTAAACTATTATCGGCAAACCATTTTTGTGGTTTATCTTTTTCCTATACTTAAATTATACATAAATTTTATAGTTTTGTCAATATACTTTTATGAATAAAATAACTAATACTATAGATAATAAAAATAGAATATATAGGAGGAATCAAATGATAAAAAACGAAAAAGGTTCAGTTACTTTAATAGTTGTCGTAACCGTGTTATTTATACTTTTAATATTGTCTGCAAGCTTAATGTTTGTTTCGACTAAAAGGCAAGCACAATTGCAGGAATCTATGATTTTACAAAATGTGTATGGCGGTGGGGATTTATATGATGTTTATGATGAACAAGTAGAAAAAAGACAATATAAATTAACAGAAGGTATAGTACTAAAAAATTCGCTTACTAAAGGACCTGTTACATTAGAGAATATAGGAGCTAGTTCAGCAGGTTTTATAAATAAATACACTATTGATGAACAAAACGGTTTATATATAAATGATGCATCTGAAACAGAAGGACATTGGCTTGTATATGATTTTGTTGCATCAGATGGATATTCTACCTCTTTAATCTTAAATCATATTTATTACGCAAGTATAGATGTAAAATTAACTAATGGTAAATTTCTTTTTACTTTCTCTAATAGACATCATAAAGATAATAAAAAAGATGGATTAACTGCTGTAGGTAAAACTTTTAGCACAATTACTAGTACACATAGTAAAATATCATTATATAGTAAACCTATAGCTGTAGGAAATTCTACTTATGAATCGGATTATTTTGATTGCCTTCAATGGGGTTCATCAATGGTAGATATATCAACATTTTATGTGCGTAATCTAATTATATTAGATTTAACTGCGATTTTTGGAGAAGGAAATGAACCAACTCAAGATTGGTGTGATAAGAACATTAATTTTGATTCCACAGTTGTATTTAAATAATTAATTCAGATACAAATTATATATTACTCTTTTATCGACATAAAATTCTATTCCCATAAAATTAGCTTTTGACGTAATGTATTGCAATAGCTTTCCATATTACATCACATTTACATTGATATTATAAAATTTGTAGTACATTAAATATTCAAAATGAAAAATCATAGCTGGTAATTTACATGTATTAATCCAACTATGATTTTTTATTTTGTTCTTGATTGCATTTTCTATATTTTTATTTAACCTTAATCTATCCTTTATTTAGCCTTTGTTTTATCTTTATTTGTTTTTACTTATTTTTGGTTTAGCTTTTTTCAACTTTTAATTAATTCTTATTTATACTTTTTATGTTGTCTTCTTCGCCTTTTCTTTACTATTTGATGTTGTCTTTTGGCTTAAGGCTTTGTTTGCTGTTGTTTTTTACTTGATACTTTGTTTGTTGTAGTCTTTTTACTTGATAATTTCTTAGTTGTGGTCTTTTTCTTTGTTGACCTTGCTCTTCTTTTCTTGCTCTTTTCCCTATTGATTTCTTTTTCAATTTCTGGTGTCCATTTTTCTCCTACTTTTGGTTTATTCCAAGAAATATAATTACATGAGTCTGTTTTAAGTTCTACATTTTCAGCCTGTTCGTCATTTTCATTTTTCTTGCCTGTGTTTGTATTTCTTGAACAAATATAAAAATTTTTGCCTCTTTTTGTTTTTCGTACATATACCTCTGCACCGCACACTGGGCATGGTACATCAATTTTTTCAACATAAGGTTTTATATTTTTACACTCAGGATAACCGTGGACATGCTAAGAATTTTCCGTATCTTCCATACTTTACAACCATCATCCTACCGCATTTTTCACATTGTACATTTGATACTTCATCTTGCAATTGGACGTGTTCTAGTTCTTTATTTGCTTTTTCTAATTCTTCCTTAAATGGTGCATAGAACTCTCTAATTACTTGTTTCCAAGCTTCGTTTCCTTCTGCAATTTTGTCAAACTGATTTTCAATGTCTGCGGTAAATTCAACATTTATTATATCTGTAAAATTTTCAATTAATAGCTTATTTACTACCTTTCCAAGTTCTGTTGGTACTAGTTGTTTTTGCTCTTTTTCTATATATCTTCTATCTATTATTGTTGATATAATGGTTGCATAAGTACTTGGTCTGCCTATGCCTTTTTCTTCAAGCGTTTTTACTAAGCTTGCTTCTGTGTATCTTGGTGGTGGTTCTGTGAAGCTTTGTTTTGGTTCTATTTTTTCTTTTTTTACTTCTTCCCCTACTTCCAAATTTGGCACAGAAGTTTCATCGTCTTCATCATTTTTGTCATCTTTATCTTCTACATATAATGTCATAAATCCTTTAAACTTAAGCTTTTGTCCTGATGCTCTGAAATTAAATGTTTCGTTTTCTTTATTTACATCAATATTTGCTGATATTGTGTCAAATACTGCTGCTGTCATTTGACTTGCAATAAATCTATTATAAATTAATCTATATAGCTTATATTGATCAGGAGTTAAAGTGTCCTTTAATTCTTCCGGAGTTAACTCAATGTAAGTTGGTCTGATACCTTCATGGGCGTCTTGTGCTCCTGATTTTGTTTTATAATATCTATTTTCGTAGTAATTACTTCCATAGATAGCAGTAATTTGTTTTTTTGCAGCTGCACGTGCTTCTTCTGATATTCTTGTTGAGTCTGTTCTCATGTAAGTAATTAATCCTACTGAGCCCCTTCCTGGCACATTTACTCCTTCATATAGTCCTTGAGCTATATTCATTGTTTTTCTAATTGCAAAACCTAGTTTTCTTGATGCTTCTTGTTGCATTGTACTTGTTGTAAATGGTGGAGCTGGTGTTTTCTTCTTTTCTCCTTTTTTTACATCTGTTACAATGTATTTTCCTTTTTCTATTTTTTCTAAGATTTCTTTAACTTCTTGTTCTTTATGAAGTTCTACCTTTTTTCCGTCTTTACCGTAAAATCTTGCTGTAAACATTTCGCCTTCTTTTGATAATTTAACGAAAATGTTCCAGTATTCTTCAGGAATAAATTTTTCTATTTCTTCTTCTCTATCTACGATAAGCTTAACCGCAACAGACTGAACTCGTCCAGCTGATAGACCTCTTTTTACTTTTTTCCAAAGTATTGGGCTTATTTGATAACCAACGATTCTATCTAACACACGTCTTGCTTGCTGCGCGTCTGTTAAGTTCATATCTATTTTTCTAGGCTCTTTTATTGATTTTTTAACCGTTTCCTTTGTTATCTCATTAAATGTTACTCTACATACACTATCTTGTGGAATTCCTAAAATGTATGCCAAATGATATGCAATCGCCTCTCCTTCACGGTCAGGGTCGGTTGCAAGATATACCATTTTTGCATCTTTAGCATCCTTTTTTAGTGAATTAATTAATGACGCTTTTCCCCTTATATTAATATATTCGGGTTCAAAATCATGTTCTATATCAACACCTAATTTAGATTTTGGTAAATCTCTAATATGTCCCATTGAAGCAACTACTTTATAATCATTACCTAAAAATTTTTTTATTGTATTTGCTTTTGCTGGTGACTCTACTATAATTAACTTATTTGCCATAACTTACCTTTCTACTTATAATATATAATTTTTAATCTACTAAGAAACAAGAATATAGTTATTTTGAATACGCCGCGCAGCGCCCAACCGGAGCGTTAGCGCAGGGCGAATGAAGCACACACTTAAATATTGTAGCTTAAATTTAAAATTTTTGCAAGTTTATTTTAATATTTCCGCTATTTCCACATAAATCTTGTCCTCTACATCTTTTATTGATAATGCTTTTGCATTTTTACCCATTTCTTTTACTACACTTTTATCTTTTGTTAATTCTTCTATTTGATCATTTAATTTTGTTGCTGTTAAATCCTTATCAAGTATGACTTTTGCTGCTCCTGCTTTTTCAAGTGCTCTAGCATTATATTCTTGATGATTCTCTGCTGCATAAGGAAATGGTATAAATATTGCTGCTTTTCCTAACTTTTCTATTTCTGTTACTGTCATTGCTCCGCTTCTTGCAATAATTATATCACATATATTCATCACACTTTCCATATCATAGATGTATGGAAGTACCTTGATGCCGTGTATATTGTCTATATTTATCTGCTTTTCCATTAATTGTTTTTTTACAGTGTCATATTGCTTTGGTCCAGTTGCCCAAATGATTTGATAAGTTTTATTCATTTTATTTTCTATGATGTCCACTAAGCTTTTATTTATACTTTCTGCTCCCTGACTTCCACCAAATACGAGTGCTACTGGCTTGTCTGGACTCAATCCCATTTCTTGAATCCTTGATTCTATTTCAAAATCATTTAACTGCAAATCTTTTATTTTAGTTGGTGTGCCTGTTACTGCTACATTTATTTCTTTGCCTAATCTTTCTTTTGCTTCTTCAAATCCTACCAAGATTTTGCTTGCCTTTTTTGCTAATAGCTTGGTTGCAACTCCTGGCAAAACATTGCTTTCATGGATTACATAAGGCACTTTTAACTTTTGAGCTGCTTTGCAAACAGATACACAGATATATCCACCTGTTCCTACTATTATGTCAGGTTTAAATTCTTTTATTATTTTTTTTGCTTCTCCAATTGACATTACGGTCTTTACAAATCTTTTTATATTTTTTATTGTCAGACTCCTTGATATTCCATAGCTTTCTATTGTTTTTAATTCAAAACCACTTCTAGGGACTAAATCTTTCTCTAGCCCCCTTTTTGTTCCTATAAAAATTATCTCAGAATTTGGCTCTTCTTTTTTTATTTTATTTGCTATTGCTATCCCTGGATTAATGTGTCCACCAGTTCCAGCTGCTGCAACTATTACTCTCAATTTCTTCTCGTATAATCAATTATATATAAATATTAATCTATTTAATTGATTAATCCCTTTCTTTTAAATTTTTTAATATTATTTTTATAATATACATAATACACTGTGGATTTGTTTCTATTTCTTTACAGCCATTTGGATGGACTGGTTAAAGGAGACTCAAACCACAAATTTCTCCTTTTTTCACAAACACTTGAATATATGATTTGCAAATCGCAACTATTCACTGCTAAATCTTCCTTGCTGAACGTGAAATGTTTAATAGCACTCCCATGCTTGCTAAAAGTATGATTAATGAACTTCCACCATAGCTTAAAAATGGAAGTGATATGCCGTGTATTTGGAATTGTATTTGTTACAACGGCTATATTTAATATTACTTGCACTGCTATTAAAGCTGTAATTCCAATTGCAATCAAACTGCCGAATACATCTTCTGCTCTTATTGCAATTAATACACCTCTAACAACTAAAATTGCAAATAAAACTATTACAAGTAAGCAACCTATAAATCCTAACTCTTCAGCTAATATTGCAAATATAAAGTCATTGTGTGCTTCCGGTATGTATAAATATTTTTGTTTGCTTTCGCCTAAACCAACTCCGAAAAGCCCACCTGATCCGATTGCATATAATCCTTGTACTGTTTGATATGAAGTTCCGCTGGTGTCTTCCCATGGATTAAGCCATGCCATGACTCTGTCTGATCTAAATCCATTAACAAGCTTATCTTTGAATACAATAAGTATTCCACTTAGTCCAGCTACTGCAAGCCCTCCAAGAGTCATTAAATATTTTAATTGGCATCCACTTATTATAATTGTGATAACTGTTACAATTGCTATAATTATTCCAGCACTCAAGTGATTTTGTACTAAATATAAAACTGCTATTGGAACTACTGTTGCCACTAATGGTAAGCCACAAGCTCCCCAAAAATTATCGAATCTATTTCTGCTATCACTATAATATCCTGCTAATGATATGATTAATCCTATTTTTGTTATTTCAGAAGGTTGAATTTGTATACCTAGATTTATCCACCTTCTTGCTCCTGAAACTTCCATACCTACTTTTGGTATTAAAACTGTGAATAGAATTAATACCGAACCTATATATATTGCTTTATAAAATTTATGATATAATTTATAATTAAATTTTGATAAGAATAGCATTACCGCTATGCCTAGTATTGCTGCTATTCCTTGCATTTTAACATAATGATAACTATCATTATAATCTGATAATGCTGAAGGAGCACTTGCAGATAGTACCATTACAATTCCTATTGCAACTAATAACAAAACTACTATTAGAAGTGGCATATCCATTTTATTTTGTGCTTGTATGTCTGTTATTTTAGTAATGTTTCTTTCTTTTCTAATATTTGCAACATCTCTATGTATTGTATTTGCTCTTGAAACTTTTCTTGACATTGTATCTGCTCTCGAAGTTCTCTTTGACATCGTATCTGTTCTTGAAACATTTCTTGGCATTGTATCTGTTCTCGAAGCTTTTCTTGGTATCGTGTCTATTCTCGAAACATTTCGTTTGGATGTAGCTTTTCGATTTCTTTTCTCTGAACTCTTTTTAGTTCTACTCTGCATTTAGACCTCCTTCTTTCGTTAGATTATCTCACATTTGTTGTCTTTTTTTCTTTGCATTTTTGCTAATTATATTTTTATTGCACTTTTATTTATCATATTTTTGCTAACTGTATTTTTTATTGCTTTTTTATTTATCATATTTTTGCTAATTGTATTTTTATTACATTTTTATTTTTCTAAATTGCTAATATTCCTATTACTGAAGCAATCAATGTAATTATACTAAATATTGAAACGATTTTATTTTCCTTCCAGCCGACCATTTCAAAATGATGATGTATTGGTGCCATTTTGAATAATCTTTTTCTTGTCTTTTTATAATAAATGACTTGCAAAATTACTGATAATGTCTCGATAATTGGCACTATTCCAATTATAAGTAGTAATAGTGGAAGCTTTAAATATAAGGCAATACCAGCGATTGCACCACCTAAAAGAAGTGATCCTGTATCTCCCATAAATATATGCGCTGGATGCAAATTAAATAATAAAAATCCTAATCCTGCTCCTATAACTATGCAACCGAATATTGTTGTTTCCTTTACGCCAAATATAATTGATATTACTGTAAGGCAAGTAAGCATTATTGTTGTTACACTTGTTGATAATCCGTCTATTCCGTCTGTTAGATTTACTGCATTAGTCGTTGATAAAATTACAACTACTGCAAAAGGTATATACAGCCATACTGGTAAATTCAAATATACTTTGAAAAATGGTATATATATGTCAGTTCCATTTTTAAATACAAATACCAACATAAAAACATATATTAGTGAGATTAAAAATAATCCTGCCATTTTTGCTTTTGGGCTTATGCCGTCGGTATTATGAAGTATGACTTTTTTAAAATCATCTATAAATCCAATTATTCCAAAACCAATCGTTACAAATATCATAGGCAACAGTCTTGTTGCGATTTCCGGTTGGTCTGCAGAATAGTCAATATATAAAAATGCACTTAATAACAAAGTTGATATTATTAAAATCAATCCACCCATTGTAGTAGTACCCATTTTTTTCAAATGTGACTTCGGTCCGTCATCTCTTTCTGACTGTCCTACCCTTAGTCTTCTTAATGTCGGTATTACTATTATTGAAATGAATACACTAACTGCAAAAGATAATAATAATATTTTTATTTGAAAACTCATTAGTTTCCTCCCTTTATGTCTACTGTAATGTTCTTTTAGTCATATCCTTAGCTGTTCTTATTGTTAAATTTTTTTCACTTTTTCTTTTATTTATTAGTTTGCTTATTTTTTTGATTTTCAGTTTTTGTATTTGACTTTTTAGCTTTGGCACTGTTTTTCTTAGATTTTGTATTATCTTTCTTAGCTGATTCTTTTTTCTTTTCTTTTTCAGCTTCTTTCTGTCTCTTTTCTTCCTTGATTTCTTCTACTAAATTTTTAATAATTATCCTTTCATCATAAGGATTTTTTACATGATTAATCTCTTGATAGGTCTCATGTCCTTTTCCTGCCAAAACGATTATATCATTTTTAGCAGCCATTGTCATAGCCTTTTTTATAGCTTGTGTCCTATCTACTATACATTCATATTTCGCTTTAGTCTTTTTTATTCCTTCTTCTATCTGTTTTACAATTTTATCCGGATCTTCTGTACGTGGATTGTCTGATGTAATTATTGTATAATTTGCAATTTTACCCGAAATTTCTCCCATAATTGGCCTTTTACCTGGATCTCTATCTCCTCCACAACCAAATACAGATATAACTCTTCCTCTAGTATATGCTTTAACTGCTTGCAAAATACTTTGCAAACTCTCAGGCGAGTGAGCATAATCTATCATAATTGTTAAATCCAATGAATTGTCAACTAATTCACTTCTTCCTGGAACTCTAACAACTTCTAATGCTGATTTTATATTTTGTGTATCACAACCCAATTTTTCAGCCACACTGATAGCTGCCAAACTGTTGTATACACTAAATCTTCCTGGAATATATGTTTTAATTCTTTCATTTTTTCCATTAATTTTAACTCTGAAATCTACATAAGAATTAGTTATTGTTATGTCTTTTGCAAGTAAATTACAATCATTATCTATTCCATAAGTTTTGATGTCGCAGTTAGGTGCTAATTTTGGAACTCTAATTGTGTTAAAATCATCTACATTTATAAATCCATAAGGACACATTTTGAATAGCATTACCTTTGAATTAAAATAATCTTCCATGTCAGGATGTTCTTTTTCACTTATGTGATCTTCTGAGAAATTTGTAAATACTCCTATATTAAAATCACATCCGTCAACTCTATGTAGTTTCAAACTTTGTGAAGATACTTCCATTACAGCTGCTTTGCATCCTTCTTCTACCATTTGTGCGAAAAAACTTTGTAACTTCAAACTGTCAGGTGTTGTTCTATCGCTATCTTCTAATTTTTTATTTCCTATATATGTTGCTATTGTACCAATTAAGCCTGTTTTTATTCCTTGTCTTTCAAGGATTTCTTTAATCATGAAAGTTGTAGTTGTTTTTCCCTTTGTACCAGTTACACCAACTAATTGTAGCTTTCGTGACGGATTATCATAATAATTGCACGCACATTTTGCTAGCGCAATTCTTGTATCCGGAATTGCCAATAAAGTAACATTTTCAGGTACTTTGCTTGCAATTTCTTTTACCTTACTCGCATTTACTAGAATTGCTTGTGCTCCTGCTTGGATTGCTTGCTCAATATAATTATGTCCGTCTACATCAAATCCTTGTATAGCAACAAATAAATCTCCTTTTTTTACTTCTCTTGAATCGCTTGTGATATTTGGGATATCAATATCAAGATTTCCTTTTCCTTTTAATCCCTCTACTCCCATTAAAATTTTCTTTAATTCCATAAGTTTCTCCTTATTTTTAGAACATTTTTAAATAATGTTTTAATTAAAACATTATTCTTCTACTCTATTATATACCTAATATTATGAAAAAAACAAGATTATATTCAAATAATCTTGCTTTATTTTAACATTTGACCTTTCAATCTATTCTTTTTTCTTCATGTTAAATCTTTAATACTCTAATTTTCTGACATTTTATATACATATCATAGGACAAATGTATATGAAATTTTAATAGATTTCTAGTTGCTGTTTAAATAATTCATCTCTACTTGTATAAATCTGCACATTTTTATTTTTCTTTAATATTTGCTTTACCTTCCACAAACCAAGCCCGTGAGAGATTTTATCCTTTTTGCTTGAAAATCCTTTTTCATATATTTTTTTCACATCTATCAAATAATTTTTACATGGATTTTCTATTACTATTAAATTTCTATTGTTGAATTTATCTCTCAAAAATTTAATTGCTACTTCTTTTTCTTCACAGCCAATTGTTGCTTCTATTGCATTATCTATCAATATTCCTAAGACTCTACATAGGTCATAAGTAGACACTTTTAGAGAATTCAAATCTACATAAACCTCGACTTTCATTTTTACATCTTTTTCTTCTGCTAATTTGAGCTTATTATTGATTAGATTTAGAATTGCTGGATTATTAATTATAATGCCATTTATACTTTGCTTTTGGTTGATTTCTTGACACTCTTTAGCGATTGATTTGTACATTTTCTTTAATCCGTCTATGTCATTTGCAATAATGTATCCGCCTATTCCCTGTATGATGTTGTTGAAATCATGCTTAAATGCTCTCACATTGTCATAATTTTCCTGCAGTCTTTTGTTGCTTCCCTCTAAGTTTTCAATCTTAATATTATCATCATTTTCCTTAATAATTGCAAATATATTTCTCACTAAAACAATTAAATATGAAATTATAAACAAGTTAAATAATATATACAAATATACTGGAATCGTACTTACATCTTTCATTATTTTAATTCTCGCCAAACTAATTGCCACAATTGATAATACACTTATAAATGTAATTTTTAGCTTTGATTTTTCACTTTGACACTCTTCATTATTTAGTTGCCATTTTTTTACTTTTACCAACATAAAAATTACTAATTTTATGACAAACTCAAATAGCCCTATTAAGAAAATTTGGTATTTTTCAAATATATAGGGCGTATTTGCAATAGTCGAAATGATCAAATTAAAAATTATTAATATGCTCATCCTTTCTTGCTCTAGTTTAAAAAACTTTTTATAAAGTAAATATTGTGTAATCAGGCATAATATGCTACTTATCTCAATTGGCATAAATGCTGTTTCTAATATTAGTAAGATTGATTGCAAAACATATAGCTTGGCTTCTTTTACGTTATGTAAACAAAATAATTTGATTATTATTTTGTTTCCTATTAAAGTATTCAATAATACAAATACTGTGATGTTTAGTAATTGGTTTTCTACTACATTTCTCATTTTATTTTCTCCTTTGTAATGGTAATATATACCATATTACTACATAAAATTACAAAATGCAATAGTTTTTTACAAATTTTGTCAATTTTTTATATTATTTTAAAAATACTTTCTAAAATTATTATTTCCAATTTCAATACATAAAAATATAAAACCAAAGCCCCTACTCTTAAGTGAGCAGGGGGATGGGTACTCTATGGATAGCAGACCTTTGCTTTCGTGAAAGCAGTTTTTCACTTTTACTAAAGTAAATTTTCTTTAGGTTAATATTTCATTTACCGTTTGAACAATGATTTTCTCTGCTTGAGACAGAGTCAAATTTGAAGTATCCAAATAAAACTTAGGAACATCCAAACTTTCATAGAATTTGTTAAATTCATTTTGGTAAAATGAAATAAAATTATTATTAGAGAAAATGATTGATCCCTTATCCACAGAATAGGTTAATTGCCTTCTTTTTACGGAAGTCTCAGCGGATACATCTATATAGAATAGATAATCAGGCTGAAATTTGTACAACTCATCTAATGAATCCAAAAAATCAGTAATGATTTTTGACTCATTTTTTGAACAAACATTTTGCACAACTAAAAGATTGGCCCAAAATTTTGCGTCAAAAAAGCCTCTGTCAAAAATAACCACATCAGCTAATGAGTGTTTTGCTTCAATCAGAGATTGAAGCTGCCCATTGGTAATCCACAGATTACGCTCATACGTTTTTTTCGGTATGCATGTAGGAACAATTTCGGCGTCTTCACGCTTTACTTCTACTTTATACCCCGCATCCATAAGCGAAGATGCTAAAATGGAAATAAGAGTTGTCTTACCGGAATTTGGAGTACCAGTAAATTCAATACAAAATGGATTCCGCATATTCATGCTATGACCTCCTTGAAAAAAATAGTATACATATATAATACTATACTTTGGCGGAAAAGTAAATATTGCTTTTTAAATATATATGTTATATAATAAAAAAGTATTAATAAATATAAAAGAAAGAATATGTTTATAAAATTATATTAAATAAATCTTATAAACATATTATACGAGGATTTAACGGTTATGAAAATTGATAAAATTGAATATGCAATTTATTATGCAACAAAAGCACATAAAGGGCAAACGAGAAAGGGCGAAGACGTAGATATGATATTTCATCCATTTACAGTAGGTATGATACTTGAAAGAAATGGATGTGATGAAGACACAGTTGTAGCTGGAATTTTACATGATGTAGTTGAGGATACACCTCACACTTTTGAAGATATAGAAAAAGAATTTGGAAAAAAAGTTAGAGATTATGTATATGATGCATCTGAGCCTGATAAATCCTTACCATGGATAGAAAGGAAAAAGCATACAATTGAACAAATAAAAAATGCTCCACTTTCATCTAAATTAATCGTAGCATCTGATAAAATAAGCAACCTACAAGATGCGCTTTCAAATAAAGAAAAATACGGAGAAGATAAAGTGTTAAGCAGAAATCCTGAAGAGCAAAAATGGTATTATACTAGTGTATACGAAAGTTGCATAAACGGAGTAGATGCAACTCACCCAATTTTTGAAAGGTACAAAGAAATATTGGAAAAAGTTTTTGATGAAGATTAAAAATTTTTTTAATTAAATTATCTATTAAAAATTTTAATAAAAAAATGAGATTTGAAATCAATTTATTCCAAATCTCATTTTTTTAATTGACTTTTTTACAGCTCTTTTTATTGTTTAAACTCAAAACCACATATTGGTTTGATTATTCTTATTTTTGTTATTTAGCACTTTTAGCTAATTTACAAATCTCTGCAAAAGCTTTGCTATCAGTTACAGCTAGGTCAGCTAACATTTTTCTATTGATAGCAATATTAGCTTTCTTTAGACCAGCAATAAGTGTGCTATAAGTTAAACCATTTAATCTTGCAGCTGCATTTATTCTAATAATCCATAGTTTTCTAAAATCACTCTTTCTATCTTTTCTTCCAACGAAAGCGTAATTTCCAGATTTCATAACTGCTTGTTTAGCTTGTCTAAACCTGTAACCTTTTGCTCCATAATATCCTTTAGCTCTTTTTAATATTTTTTTATGTTTTTTTCTAGTAATAATTGCTGTTTTTACTCTTGCCATTTATACTCACCATCCTTCTTAGTTACCATAAGGTAATAATTTCTTAACATGATCTTTACATGTATTATCAACATAAGCATTTAATACGCTTCCGCTTGCTTTTTGTCTGTTTGTTTTATTAGCTAATAAATGTCTTCTATTAGCCTTGGTTCTTTTTACTTTTCCAGTAGCTGTATAATGATATCTTTTTTTAGCAGCTTTATTTGTTTTTAACTTTGGCATAAAAATATCCTCCTTGTTATTAAATATATAATTATTTAGTTTTATAAAAACTAATAATAAACACACCAAAACATTGATATTATATCAATGAAAATTATAAAATTAAGACTTTTTTGATAAGATTATGAACATATTTCTTCCTTCTAAAATAGGCTTCTTTTCAGGCACTGCAATATCTTGAAGTGAAGTAATAATTTGATTTAAAACCTCTTCACCTTGCTTTATGTAGTTCATTTCTCTACCTCTAAATCTAACAGTAAATCTTACTTTGTTGCCGTCTTCTAAAAATCTTTGAGCATTTTTGATTTTAAAGTCTAGGTCATGTGTATCAATATTAGGTGTAATTCTAATTTCCTTTGTTTCAAAAGATTTAGATTTTTTTCTAGCTTCTTTTTCTTTTTTAGATTGTTCAAATTTATACTTTCCATAGTTCATTATTCTACAAACTTTTGGAATAGTATTTTGAGCAACTAAAACTAAATCCAACTTTTTGTCAAAAGCTAAATCTAAAGCTTCATTTAAAGGCAATACGCCCAATTTTTGATTATTTTCATCAATAACCTGAACCTTATCTGCTCTAATTTGTTCATTAATAGGTAATTCTTGTTTTATGTTAAAACACCTCCTAAAATATATAAAGAAGTAATTGAAAGTTATTAATTTAATGATTAATACATAATAAATTTCAAAAAATAAAGATTGGCTGAAAACCAATCTACTCCTCAAATTTATAATACTTCATAAAAAAGTAATATGCTACTTATTATAAAAATTATAAATACCTTTTGCTAAGGCCTTCAAGCCTAGTTGAGGTGAGAAGTAAATCTTCTTCTTTAATAACTATTTATTATCATACTATATTTTTTTAGTAATGTCAATATTTTTTTGCAAAAAATAATATTTTGCAGTTCATTTATGATAATGTCTTAATAAATCATTTTAGAAAATGAGTCGAGTGAAAACTAAATGCAATTCTGTAAAGTAAATGCAATTTGAGAAAAAGTCTTAAAATTCTAATTATTGTATCACGTTTAGCGTATCACTTTCTCCCACACCATTAAAGTTGTAGTAATTATCAGGTATATTGCCCACTATTACCGCTTCAGCTAGCAAAACTTGTGAACTTACATCTTCGCTTGTGTCTTTATATGGAGTCAAAATATTTATATGGCAAGTTATATCAATGTATATTCTATGTAAAGTTTGGTTTATACCCGCACTTGTAAATTCAGATTTAATGTTAGTTTCAATATCCCCAACGGTTTCCATTTTTATTTCGATTTTTGGTCCTTTACCTGCAAAAAATCTATTTCCAGTTAAAGTTCCTATGCTAATATTAAAACTGCTATTTAGCCTTTTGCTTAGATTGTTTTGCACATTTAATGCTATATTTGTGCATATCTTATTTGTATTTATTACATTTAATTTTAATAATTTTATATTTCCTTCTTCGTCTTTCTCTATCTCACATAAATCTTGGTATGTCATATCGGTTATGGCTTCGCTAGTTGCTTCATTAGACAAGCTGTTCGCCGTAGCTCTTGCTTGTATTTTCGCATATCCTTCAATCATTGGATTAATCACATCAATAATCTTAATAGCAGTTGTGTATGCTATTAAGATTACTAATATCAATATTATCAAAAATATTTTTTTATGATTTATATTATTAGTGATTCCAATAATTTTTGGTATTCTAAATCGTGAATAAATTTTATCCATATTACCCCATATATTTCTCTATAAATAATTGGTCTCCTGGAAAAATTTTATCATTTTGTAAATTATTGGTCTCAATTATACTTTCCACCGTACTATTGAATTCCTTTGCAATTTTCCATAAACTGTCGTTTTTTCTAACTTGATATATTACCATGTTATAATCGTCAACATATTCATTTTCTAGCTCTTCAACATTATTTACTAATCTTAAATCCACATCATTTGATGACACAATGTTAAATCCTATGTCCAATTTTATATTAACTTCTCCACCTGGTAAAATATTAAAATCATCTGAAAGTATGTCAGCCTTAATTTTCACATTTGCCTTATTTGATATGCCATTACACGCAATTTTCGTTTCAAATGGTAAATCTATTTTTTTAGTTTGGATTCCTGTCATACCATTTGCTGAACAAGTAAATACTAGATTAACATTTCCACTAACAAACACTTCATTGTCATTTACTCTCGTATTAGTATTTACAACACTTGCGTCAACATCATATACCTTTTCATCTGATATATCTAATAGTTCTTTTTGATTTATACTGTATGTTCCTTCATAGACAGCCTTATTTTGAATCATCTTTATATTATTTTGCTCAAATTTCAAATTTTTTGACGGACTATATAAATCTTGAATTACATTAATTTCTTTGTTATCATAAGCTGTCGCACTTATTCCTACTTCGATTTCAACATATATAGAGTGCTCTTCTGTGCTATTTGGTTTTATAACCATATTTCTAATTTCAAAATCATATTCTGTTGGATTATTTTCTCCAATATCTTGCATGTCAATAAATCCCATAATAGGAAATTTTGCATTTACTGTATTTATCCTTCCGTCTTCTGTAGAATACAGTATTTTGAGCTTTATGTCAGCCTTCGTTAAGATTTTATTATAACTAATTTTTATGCTTCTATTTACAATCTCACCATTTACTTTTAAAATCTCTGCCAAATTATCATTACTGTCAATACTTACTGTTTCCTTAGCAACTGTCTTGGTTTGACCAACTCCTAATACAACATTTACCGGAATTGAATTCTCTAATTTTTGAATATCTTTCACATCAATATTACTTACAAATTCAACTTCCTTATTTGCCAATATCACAATATCAAATTCAAGATTGACTTTTAGATTAACCTTCCTTTCATTGATCACTTTGCAATCTATTGAACCCATTGAAACTTGTATATTTTCAGTCATATCTGACGTAATATCTTGCACATTAAAACTTTGCGAAAAATCAAGCGTATGATTTATACTCCTTACTCCCCTTGTTTTTCCGTCATCTCCGATATACATTACATACACGCTAACCGAACCGTCAACTCTCACTTTGCCGTCCATTACTTCTTTTTTATAAATGTTGATTATCCCGCTTGTGCCTACTATCTCTAGTATGTCCGGTTTTACATCAGGGACAATGCAATCTCCGTCCACTTCTATTACTTCTTTTTTATTTGCCATAACCTGATTGACAGCTAGTTTACTTTTTTCCAACTTTATAGCCATAACCTACCTCCTTAACATTTACTTAAATATATGCCGTAGAAATTAGATTATGACCATATTCTAAAATAATATCATTATATAAAACACTAACAGTTTATAAATTTTTATTATTATAAATAAAATCAACTATATTAACATGATTTATACCATCTCTCTTTTGAAGTAATAAATCCATAGTAAATAAATATCTTGGATATAATTCTTTAATCATGTAAAATGGTCTATATTCTCGTTCTTCAGTTTCTTTATCGCTAATATCTTTTGAGACTTGAATATAATAGTAGTCATCATAATTTGCTCTTGCAATAAAGTCACATTCTAGTTTTCCGATATAACCTACAGAAAGTTTATAATTTTTGCTTTTTAAATATGAATAAATTACATTTTCAAGAACAGGTCCATAATTTACTCTATTATCTGTATTCTGAGAATAATAAATACTTAAATCTGCCAAATAATATTTTCTTTCTCCTTTTAAAACTGATTTTGATTTTATATCAAACAAATCACAAGCGTAAATGATTTTAGCTTTTTCTAAAATATCTAAATATCTTTTTATAGTTCTTCTATCTACATTTATTTTTACTTCCTTTTTCAAGTAATTATATATATTTTTTATAGATATAACTGCTCCAAAATTATTTATCACAAATTTCTTTATTGATTCAAATAATGCTCTATCATTAATTCTATTACTTGTTTTAATATCTTTATCAAAAATTTGATTTATAACACTTGAAG
>CANRBO010000004.1 GCA_947628885.1 uncultured Clostridia bacterium
TAAAGCAATTTCCAGTATATATTGACAATGATAAAAAGAAATATACCATTGATATAGACATTTTGACAGAAAATATCTAGCAAATAAGGTATGAAGGGGACAAACTATGAAAATTGGAATAATAACTGATATACAATTATGAAAAAACTTTACAAAATCAATAAGTTTTTTCATAATTTTGAAAAAACTTGACTATAATATAAATTGAGAGTATAATTGTAATTAGGAGAGGATTTTTATGGAACGAATAAAAAGAGATAATTATTTGTCAATATTAAAAAACTTCAAAGACCAACAAATAATAAAGGTAATAACAGGAATAAGAAGATGTGGAAAGTCTACCTTACTTGAAATTTTTCAAGATTACTTAAAAGAAAATGGTGTAGAGGAAAAGCAAATAATATCAATAAATTTTGAAAATGCAGATTATGAAGAATTGCAAGACAGAAAAAAATTATATGAGTATATAAAAGAAAGATTAGTTAAAAACAAAAAAACATATGTATTTTTAGATGAAATTCAAAATGTTCCTGAATTTGAAAAGACAGTGGATAGTTTGTTTATAGATAAATATGTGGATATATATATAACAGGTTCAAATGCTTATTTATTATCTTCAGAGTTAGCAACATTGCTAACAGGAAGATATGTTGAGATAAAAATGTTGCCACTGTCATTTAAGGAGTATGTATCAGCTTTTGAAGATAAAACGGATATATCAAGAAAATTTAGAGATTATTTAAGATATAGTTCTTTCCCACAGGCTATAGAATTATATAAAGCAAATCCAGATAATATTGATATGTTCCTTGATGGAATATATAATACAGTTTTAATCAAAGATGTAATGCAGAGAAAAGGCATAACAGACAAAAATATTTTAGAAAAAGTTACAAAATATTTATATGATAACATAGGCAATAGAACTAATATAAAAAGTATAAGTGACAATATAGAAGGAGTTGAAAAAAATTCATCATATAATACTATTTCAAATTATGTAAATAGTTTATTAGATAGTTATTTAATATTTAAGGCAAATAGATATGACATAAAAGGCAAGGAATATTTGAAAACTCAAGAAAAATATTATGTAGCAGATATAGGACTTAGATATTATATGTTAGGGCAAGGTTCAGGTAGAGATATGGGACACATATTAGAAAATATTGTTTATCTTGAATTGTTGCGACGAGGATTTGAAGTTTATATAGGAAAATATGATGAATTAGAAGTAGATTTTGTCGCAAAAAAGCCGGAAAATACTATATATTATCAAGTTGCATTGACAACAAGGGAAGATTCAAAAAATCATAGTTCAGTTTTAGAAAGAGAATTGACACCATTAAAAAAGATAAATGATAACTATCCTAAATATATCTTAACATTAGATGACGATTTAGATGCAGATTTCGACGGAATCAAAAAGATAAATGTGCTAGATTGGTTGCTTGCTGATTAATAAGCAGAAATTATTACTTAAACATAGTGATTATTATATTATCACATTTCGCATTTTTATACTTGTACAAATTTCAAAAATATGGTATGATTATATTTGTAACTAAAAAGGAAGAATTGATGAGAAATTTTGATTCTGTAAAATTCTTTTAAATAAATGAGAGAGGAATTGATTAAGATGTTACAAGCTATAGGAGTATCTGTTAGATTTGGAAAGCGTGTTTTATATGAAGATGTTAATATCAAATTTTCAAAAGGCTGTTGTTATGGAATAATTGGTGCAAATGGTACTGGCAAATCAACATTTCTAAAAGTTTTATCAGGCGAACTTGAACCTAGTAAGGGAGAAGTTTCCAAAGATAAGACAGAGAGAATATCTGTGTTAAACCAAAACCACTTCGCTTTTGAAGAACATACTGTTATTGACACCGTAATTATGGGCAACAAAGAACTTTACGATATAAAAGTTGAGAAGGACGAGATATATGCTAAGCCTGATTTTAATGAAGAAGACGGGATGAAAGCTGCAAAACTTGAAGAAAGGTTTGCTGAGCTTGACGGTTGGAACGCTGAAAGCTCTGCCGAAAGTTTATTAAATGATTTAAGTATTTCTCCGGAAAAACATTACAAATTGATGAGTGAGTTGGAAGCAAAGGACAAGGTAAAAGTTTTGCTAGCTCAGGCTCTTTTTGGAAATCCTGATATTCTTTTATTGGATGAGCCTACTAATGATTTGGATTTAAAGACGATTGCGTGGCTAGAAGAATTTTTAATAAATTTTGAAAATACTGTTGTTGTAGTTTCTCATGATAGATATTTCTTGAATAAAGTTTGTACACATATCTGTGATGTGGATTTTGGAGAAATTAAGCTTTATCCGGGCAACTATGATTTTTGGTACGAGTCAAGCCAATTAATCCAAAAGCAAATGAGAGAGCAAAATAAGAAGAAGGAAGAGAAGATTAAGGAACTGCAAGATTTCATTGCTAGATTTAGTGCTAATGCTTCTAAGTCAAAGCAAGCTACTTCGAGAAAGAAATCGCTAGAGAAAATCCAATTAGATGAGATTAAACCTTCTGCTAGAAAGTATCCATATATTGATTTTAAGCCTGATAGACTTCCAGGAAATGAAATTTTGGAAGTTAAAAATTTGTGCAAGACAATAAATGGTGAAAAAATACTTGATAATATTTCTTTTAAAGTTAAGGATAAAGATAAAATAGCAGTATTGGCTGAAAATGAAAATGCGATAACTGTGTTATTTCAAATTTTGTCAGGAGAATTAGAACCTGATAGTGGAGAAATAAAATGGGGAACAACTATTACAAATAATTATTTTCCAAAAGATAATAATTACTTATTTACTGGAAAAGAGAGCATAACAGATTGGTTAAGACAGTATTCAAAAGATCCTGATGAAACTTATGTAAGAAGCTTTTTAGGTAGGATGTTATTTTCAGGAGAAGAAGCTTTGAAGTCAGTAAATGTTTTGTCAGGGGGAGAAAAAGTTAGATGTGTACTTTCTAAAATAATGCTTTCAGGTGCAAACTTCTTGATATTGGATGAACCAACTAATCATTTAGATATGGAGTCAATTACTGCTTTAAATGAAAGCATGAAGAAGTTTGAAGGAAATTTGATTTTTACTTCACATGACCACCAATTAACAGAAACAGTTGCTAACAGAATTCTTGACATTAGAAAAGAAGGTTTAATTGACAAGGAAACCACTTATAATGACTATTTAGGACTAGACTAGGATTAAATTACTAAATGAGTAATAATATAAGAACCTTAGATACAATTAACACTAACATAAATAAAATACGTAAAATATATAAATATAATAAGAAAAAGATCAATTTGAAGGTGCTGCGCAGCGCCCAACCGAAGCGTTAGCGAAGGGCGTTTGAAGCAAATTACATTTATATTGCCGTAATGGCATAATGGAATTTGCGACAGCAAAGCACTAAAAATTAATTTTTTTCTTTTTTAAATATATAAATGACTTGCCTTCTTTTACTATTCCTTTATTTTAGGTTTTCTGTTAACTTATGGATAATTCTATTTACATCTGGTTGCGTTGGCGTAAACTTAATTCCTTTCTTTAACATATTCATAACCTTTTTGGCTTTCTTTTCTATTTCTAATGCAGAATGTTCACTTGTAACAATTAAATGATTATTAGCAATTGTATAGGTTCTTTCTATGTAGTTTTCTGTTATTGGAAACATATCTTGAATTAAAAATACACTTTCTTTATTATTATCGAGTTTCATAATATGTAATATGTCACAAGACTTTCCGTTTGCTATTTTTTTATTAATAATTTTTCTGTATTTATCAATTCTACTACTTAATGGTATCATCCAAAACAAACCTGTTGTTTCCTCTTTAAAACAATAATAATGAGGTCTATTAGCATCTTTGTTTCCTTTTAAGTATGAATCATCCATATCTTCAAAAAATTTATCCTTTATTATATAAAATCCTCTTTCTATCATTTTGCATACTTCCTTATTATAAAAATTAATGGTTCTCCATCATCTAGTGGTGAAGAACCATACTTTCAACCCAACCATTTATATACCGCATATTGGTCAGCGGAAAACTTTCAACCCGACCATTTATATACCACATATCGGTCAGTGGTAAACTTTCTATTTAATATTAACAGCGAAACTATTAATATTATTTTTATTATATGCATTTATTAAAATAAAATTTACTTTTATCTTAACTAATTATATTTTAGCATAAAATTTCAAAAAATACAATAGGTATTATGAATTTCTAAGTACACTTTTTTCAAAATTTTTCCTTATTGCTTATTATTATTTATGTTTCATTATTTTGGCTCATAGTTTCCTACTTATATTTTTTCCTAATTGCTTCAATTTCCTTATAATCATTTTTCAAAATATCCAAGAAAACTTCTGCAACTTTTGGATCGAATTGTGTACCTGAATTTTTTTCAATTTCTGAGATGACCACTTTTAATGGCATTGCATCTCTATATGTTCTTTTAGATGTCATTGCGTCAAAAGCATCTGACATAGCAGCGATTCTAGCTAGTATTGGAATATCTTCGCCTGCTAATTGACTTGGATATCCTTTCCCGTCATATCTTTCATGATGATGTTTTACAATTGGAATAATATCTTTGAATATTTTTGCATCTCCTAAAATATGAACACCTATTGAAGGATGATTTTTTATTTGTGAATATTCTTCAGTATCAAGTTTAGTTTCTTTAAGCAATATGCTATCAGGTATGCCTATTTTGCCGATGTCGTGGAACAAGCCACCAATTTTTAATGTGTGTAGAGAGTCTTCATCTAATCCCATTTTTGTTCCAATTAAAACAGAATAATCTGCGACTCTATCTGAGTGACCGCTGGTGTATGGGTCTTTGGCTTCAACAGTATATCTTAATATTTCGATTGTGTCTAAATATGCTTTTTCTAATTCTTCATTTTTTTCTTGCAATTCTTGATTAATCTTACTGATTATATGCATTTGGTCAACTGATTTCAAACCTGATTCAATTAGTAGTAGTAATTGGTCAAAGTTATTACTTTTTTCGCAATAACCTTGAATATCAAGTTGTTTTAATGTTTGAAGTGGTGGAGCTAAGTCCTTATGTCCTGTTAGCAACAAGATATATAAATTAGTGTCAAATTTTCTTATTTCGTCAACGACTTGGTCGCCATGAAGCGGATCCATGATGAAGTCGAGCAATAGCAAATCAAATTTTTCTTTTTTTAGTCTTTCAATTGCTTCTAATGGATTAGTATATACAACTAATTCATATCCTGATTTTCTTAATACAACTTTTAAAGAATCTAAGATTCCGACGTCGTCATCAACTGCCATAATTTTATATGGTGCTACGATTGTTTCCTGCATATATTTTCTCATACAAAGGTCCTTTCTAAAGGCGCTCATAGAAATGAAAGATTGATTTCTTCCAAATTAGAGTCCTTTCTTTGATATATATATTGTTTGGTTTTATAACTATTTATTTGGTAAAGATATAGTAAATGTTGTGCCTACTCCAACTTTCGATGTGAAATTCATATCTCCATTGAAATGTCCTTTTATTGTTGAGTATGACATAAATAGTCCTAATCCTGTACCGTTACGTCCTTTTGTAGTAATCATTTTATTGAATAATTGTTTTTGGACATTTTGCGGTATACCACTTCCATGGTCTACTACTGATATGTTAATCTTACCATTTTTCTTGTCTATAATCAAGTCAATTACATTATTTGGTTCTCCATTATATGATTGAATTGCATTTGATATTAAGTTGTTGATTACTTGTACCAAACTATTGATATTTCCGATTATTTTGACATCATCATTGGTTTTATTGACAACGTTTAATGTGATAAATGCGTTCTTTAATTCGTGTCTCATTAAAATATTTATTCTTCCTAAAAGCTCTGGTATCGTGAATATAGAAGAATTGTCATTATTCATGTTTACAGATTGACCTTTAACTGCAGTAATAACATCTGACATATATGTATCGTAAGAATTTACTTTTTCAACCCACTCTAACATATCCTTGGCAATTGCGTGGTGGTCTTCTTTGGTTACTTCAGGGTCGTCTATTGATTGCTGATATTCTTTTATCAAATCGCTCATACCTTCCATTGCACCTGCAATTGACATTATAGGAGTCTTTAAGTTATGTGCAATTCCACCAATCATTTGTCCAAGAGATGCCAAACGTTCTCTTTCCATTAAAGTATCTTGGTTTTGCTTTAGAGTTTCCATATCTAATACGTGCTGTGTTGTGTCTTTGAAAAGTATTAATATTCCTATACATTGTTTTTTGTCAAAGATTCCACTAATTTCAATATTGAAATATTTTGATTTATCTTTTAACATAGCATCTACTTGATAGATTTTTGCATTTTTTTGAGCGTGTTCCAAATAATTGCCTATTTTTTTATTCTTGACAAGTATCTGTTCTGAAAACTTTAATGCATCAAAGTTTTTTCCGACAATATCGTCTTTATCTAGGTTAAAAGATTTTTCAAAAGATTTATTACAGTCTACTATTTCTAAGTCTTTATTAAGCACTAAATACAAATCTGACATTTGATTTACTATTCTTTTTAAAGCGATTGATGAAATATTTAAAAAGTCGTACTTAAATATTGCAATTGCTATTAAGATTAGTGTAAACAAAAATGATATTGGTGTGACATATATATTCATCTTAAATATGGTCATACCAGTAATATTTACTATAATTGGTATAATAGTTGCTAATGCAATTAAAATAGATTGTTTTGAAAATGCACCAGTAGATTTGATTGAGTTTTTGAACAAGAAGAATATATCTACTGCAAATAATCCATAAGTATATAATGAGTGTACTAAGAAGTATGGCCCGAAAACGGCTTCGTCAGGATTAATTGAGTAATGTTTATAAAATAATCCATGTATTGAGTTTGTCCATAATATGAATATTGTTAACAATGGTACGATAAATACAAGATTGTATATTTTTTTGTTTTTAAAATTGACTCCTGCAGTTAATGATACTGATACGTAAAATAATGTAACAGGTGATAATGCAATAAATACGTAGATAAAGTAGTCGATGTATAACGGGTCGAAATCAGTAAAATTAATTACTAAAATTTGTATCAAAAGGGCTATACACCACAATGCCATACATATAATTGTATATGTAAAATAGTGTCCTACAGCTAATTTCTTGGATGCTTTAGCTCGTATGATACGCAACAAAATTAATTCAATGAATACGGTTAAAATTAAACCTATAAAATAACCCAAATACTCAAAATCTTGCATTATCTTCTCCTTTGTTAATTTATATCTTTGTCAATCTTCAAAAAGTTATTAAGTCATTTTTTGAAGAAAATTTGTCACTTCTATATTAAGTCAATCTTTTTAAGGAACTTCTAAATTTCAATCAGAAAGTCTATACTTGAAATTCTTTTAATTTTAAATTAAATCTATATTTTCTAAAATTTTTCTAATGTAATTTAAGTCAATGTCAGGCCATGTAAAATCTGCACTTTCTAAGAATCTTAAGGTAAATTTATTAGTAATTACTAAATTGGTTTTGTAAATCAATTTATTTTCATTGTCTAGGTCATTAAGTAGCACATTTACCTTGTCAAACTTAGAATTATCAAATAGCCATTTCTTTAATTTATTTTTAAATGTTTCTTCATCTACAATTTTAACACTAATATTTAAATTAGACAAGATTTTATACAAATCATTTATATATAAATGTTTAGAATTATACAAATGTAAAACTGAATATGGTAAAGTGAAGTATTTCATGCTTATTACGATTGATTCAGCTACCTTGTCAACAGGAGTAAATTCGATATAGTTATTCATCATACTTTCAGGCATCATGCCTAATGCCATAAATGCTTTGAGTCTATTTAAGAAGGCGTTATCATCACTATTTTCTTGGAATTTTCCGTCTGAGTATCTATTCGTAATGTTTCCAATTCTTAAAATCATGCCTTTTAATTTATTTTTAGTGATTTCTTCTAAAATTAATTTTTCAGCTTCGAATTTACTTCTAACGTAAACATTATCTAGTGATTGATTTATAAATAAATTTTTCTCTCCGAAATACACCTTTTTATTAGGGTTATAGCTTGATGCCAATGATGTCATGGTATTTCCGGAAACACTGATTGTAGATGTTTGGAAAAATTCTTTATTATATGTTTCACAAAAATCTATGATATTTTTTACACCAATGACATTTATTTTCTCGAAATCTTTATAATCTCCATAATGTTTTACTAATGCGGCGCAGTTCAACACATGGGTAATATTCTTGCCTAAAAGGTCATATTGCTCATCTGAAAGTCCAAAGTGCTCTAAGGTTATATCGCCATTTAGCACAAATATTCTAGTGCCGAATAAATTGCTTAAATCACTTCCAAAGTAATACTTGAATTTATTTTTTAATTTATTTTCTGATGATGTGCTAGGGTCTTCTCTAATCAAGCAATAAATTTTTATATCATCTATTTTTAAAAGTTCTGCTAAAGTATGAATTCCTAAGAATCCGGTAGATCCTAGCAATAGCACATCTTTTAAATCGTGTCTTTTTAATTTTAGTTTTTTGAAGTACGCATTTTTATTAAGAAGTTTTTTTACATCTTTAAAGTCTTTATTAGTGTACACAGCCAAGTTTTCTTTATCTTGATTTTCTATGAACTTGGCTAGAGATGTGATTGTATTGTTTTTGAAAATATCGCCATAATTTACATTATAACCGATTTTCATTATCTCAAGTTGCATTTTTAGTGCACATAATGAGTCTCCACCAATGTCAAAGAAATTATCTTCAACACTAATTTTATCAATTGATAATATAGATTTCCAAATTCTCAATAGTTTCTTTTCTAGTGGAGTTTTTGGATTTATTATTTCTTTTTCATCTATTGTTGGTTCAGGCAAGAATTTCCTATCAATCTTACCGTTTGGAGTATATGTGAAGCTCTTTATCTGTACAAGATATGTAGGAACCATATAATTTGGTAGTTTTTTAGCGATACTATTTTTTAGAAGAGATATTGATACTCTACCACTTGCGGTAAAATATCCACATAATATATCTCTGCCATTTACATTTTTTACAGTAACGACAGCGTCTTGTATGCCATTATACAAACGCATTGTGTTTTCGATTTCCAAAAGTTCGATTCTTAATCCACGCACCTTAACTTGGAAGTCAGTTCTGCCTAACCAATCTAATTCTCCATTAGGCAACAATTTGACCAAATCTCCTGTGTCATAAATGCGTTCTCCATTGTAATTAATATATCTTTCGGCAGTTTTTTCAGGCTTATTCAAATATCCAATGGTCATGCCTAGACCGCCGATAAATAGCTTGCCGGGAACATTATATGGTACAGGGTTTAAGTCGGTGTCTAATACATAAATAGAAGTATTTCCAAAAGGTGTACCAATTGTTATTTTTTCTCTAGTTGAAGTTAATTCTTTTAGTGTTGAGCCAACTGTAGTTTCAGTAGGACCATACATATTGTAAACTCTTGATTTTGTAACCGCTCTAATTTTCTTGAATAAGTCCAAAGGAAAAGCTTCACCAATAAGTGAAATAACCTTTAAATTCTTTAAATATTCTAAATTGTCGGTCATTAAAAATTTGAATTTTGAAGGAGTTGACTGGATAACTTCAACATTATTTTTCAAACATAATTTATTCAAAAGTACAGGGTTATTTTGTTCTTCATTGTTAGCCAAAACCACTTTCATGCCAGTACATAGCGGAACCAAAGTTTCAAAAACAAATATGTCAAAGCACATAGTAGTAATATTTACTATGGTTTTTCTTTTGATAGGCATCCTATCAAGACAGCTATAAATAAAGTTTATTACTCCAAGTTGTTTTATCATAACTCCTTTTGGCTTTCCAGTAGAGCCGGAAGTGTATATTAAATATGCTACATCTTCAGGAGTCGACGTTGATTCAAATTCTTTATATTCGCCATATACTGCTTCATCATCAACATTTAATGCTTTTATGCCAAATCTATTTTTGATTGCTTTTTCGGTTAGCATTAATTTTACATGGCTGTCTTCAATTATATATTTTATCCTTTCATCAGGGTATGTAGGGTCAATAGGCAAATATCCCACACCTGCCTTGAGTGCAGCTAAAATCGAAATAATCAGTTCTGCTCTTCTGTTTAGCATGATTCCTATAACCTTATATTTTTCACTACATACTTCGTTTTTGAATACTGGCATATTTTTTATATAATTTGCAAGTTTATTAACTTTTATTTCTAATTCTTTGTATGTGTATTCTTCTTTGCCAAAAATAAGTGCGACATCATTAGGAGTCTGTTTTACTTGTTTTTCGAACAAGTCTATAATGCGTAAGTTTTGGTCAAAGTCTAGCTTTGGATAGATGTTAGGAACATTAGATAGCATTTGAATTTTGGAAATCCTAATCTCAGGATTTTGCAAAACAATATTTACAATATTTTTGTAGCAATCTAAAAATGTTTCCATAAATCTTTGGCTAAATAATTTTATACAATATTCTAAACGAATATTATAAGCAGACTCAGAAGGTGTTATTTCAAGCGAAAAATCAAATTTAGAAGTATGATTTTCAGGAATAACATATTCTGTCTTTAATCCTTTAAGTTTTAATTCAGGAAGTCCGCCACTTTCATATATAAACATTTGCTCAAATACAGGTCTTCTGCTGTTATCTCTTCTGATATCCAAATTCTTTATAAGTTCGTCAAAAGGATAAGTTTGATGTGCAAAACTATTCAAACAATTTATTTTTACTAATTTCACAAATTCGGCGAACGAATTAGCTGGTTGTATATCTTGTCTTAGAGCTAGAGTATTTACAAACATACCAATAATATTAGAAAATTCTTGATTATTTCTGCCGATTACAGGGGTACCAATTACTATATCAGTTTGCATTGTATATTTATAAAGCAGGCAATAGTAACAAGCAAGCAAAAACATATAAGGAGTAATTTCATACTTTTGGCAGAATTGGTTGATTTCATCTGCATTTTCTAACTTACCAAAAATGCTTTGACCTTCTTCTGATAGAGAGTTGGAACGGTCAAATTCAGTAGGCATATTAAGCAAAGGCACAGAGCCACTAAATTTAGAAAGCCAATAATTTTTATCAGATTCAGTTATATTTTCATTTACTGCATAATCAATATAATCAAATTTCTTCTTTGGCAAATCCATGCCATTGTAGGCATTACATAATTCTTCTGCAAAAATAGCAATTGATGATCCGTCACAAATGATATGATGTATGTCAATTTGTAGAAGTGCCTTCCCTTCAAACACGTTAAGTTCAGCATGGATAAGGGGAGCAGTACCTAAATCAAATGGCTTAACAAAGTCATCATTTTTATAATCTGTTACTTTTAGTTTGAAATCTATTTTTGGAGCTACTTTCTGATATAAACCGCTGTTGTCTAATACAAAATATGTTCTAAAAGATGAGTTCTCGTTTATAACAGCATTTAAGGCATTTTCTAGCTTTGTAGCATCAGGAACTTTATCAAACATTATTCCAAAAGGAGTATTGTATGATAAGGAATCTTCAAACATATTTGCTGTGTAATATATATTTCTTTGGTTAGATGATACAGGGTATAATTTATCAGGCAAAATCTCAGTTTTAGTAATGTTCTTCTTCTCATTTATAACACTAATTTGAGTATCAGCATCTTTGCTAGAATCTTGTATTTTATTAGTAATTTCATCAATTTTTTTAGCTTGCTCGCTTATAGTAGGAAATTCAAAAATATCCTTAATCTCAAGCTTTACATTTAATTTACTATAAATTTCTGATACAAGCTTAATACAGCCAAGTGAATCTCCGCCTAGCTCAAAAAAGTTACTGTTTGTACTAATTTTATTTAAATCTAAAATCTTAGACCATATTTTTTCTAGTGCTTTTTCAGTTTCAGAAGATGTTTTAGTAAACTCTAAATTTTTAATTTCTATTTCAGGCAATTGTTTAGTATCAATCTTTCCATTTAAAGTAATAGGGAATTTGTCCATAATTACAATATGTGAAGGAACCATGTAATTTGGAAGCTTGCTAGATAAAGATTTCTTAATCTTCTTTTCTAGCTCAGAGTGTGCTTCACTATTATTTGTTGGAATTCCTGAAGAGCTTTGTTTATCAAGAGTTACATAAGAGCATATACAATCAATGTTATTTACTTTTTTGATAACAGAAACTGCATTATCAATATACCTTAAACGGATAAGCTTTTCAGTGATTTCATCAAGCTCGATTCTTAAACCATGAAGTTTTATCTGATTATCCTGTCTGCCCATATAAACTAAGTCTAAATTTGAATTTAATTTAGCAATATCGCCAGTTCTATAAATCCCATTAAACTGAGATTTATTGATATATCCAAGACCAACACCGTCTCCTTTGATGACTAATTCTCCAGCTGTACCAATAGGTAGGATGTTGTTATCATTGTTCATGATATACATTTTTACATTTAAATAAGGCTTTCCAATTGTAATATCATCTTCATCTGTAATTAATTTGTCTGACGAACAAGCACAACACTCAGAAGGTCCATAACCATTATGAATATCGGCATTTGTAGCTTGCTTCAATTGCCTATATAGAGAAGGTTTTAGCACTTCTCCGTCCTAATTGTATTACTTTGACATTTCTTAAAGCGTCGCCTTCGTCAAGAAGTAGCGATATTTTAGAAGGAGTACTAACTATAAAGTCGATATTATATCTGGTAACTAATTTGCTAGTAAATGCCGGAATTTTCTGCTCTTCTTCATCTGCTAGCACCACGGTTTTCCCTGAAAGTATTGAAAGAAAATTCTCAACCATAAACATATCAAAAGCAACTGTGCTAGTGCTTAGATACATTTCACATTTATCGGTATGTAATAATTCATTAAAACTATTAACTAAATTTATTACACTAATTCTTCTAAGTTCAACGCCTTTAGGCACACCAGTTGAACCGGAAGTATAAATTACACAAAATCTGTCTTCATTAGAACTTTTTACCTTTGGTTGTTTATCGTTAAAATCAGCTCTTTCAGAAATATCTATTTTTTTATAATCTATGTCTAAATCGGTTATAATGTATGGAGATTGTGCATTTGTTAGCATATAATTAATTCTATCTTTAGGAAGATTTGGGTCAATGAGCATATACGAAGCTCCGGTTTTTAAAACTCCCCACATAGCAATATGTATATTTACAGAACGATTTAACATAATTCCAATCACATCTTGCTTTTGAATTCCTTTAGACAACAGTAAATTGGCCAATTTGTTAGATTGGTCATCTAATTCTTTATAAGTTAAAGTAGTATCTTTGAAAATGACAGCAGTTTTATTTTTGTTTTTCTTAACTTGTTTTTCAAAAATATCAACAATTGAAATATTTTTATTGTATTTAAAATCAGTTGCATTAAATTGATTAATAAGCCTTTCTTCTTCTTCTGTTATAACAGGAATATCCTTGATAACAGGGTTACTTAAGGCGATTTCAGCAATATGCATGATTCTTAAATGTAGATTTTGAATTTCTTCTTTGCTGAATTTATTAACTTGATAATTGTAATAAATACTTACTGTTCCGCTATCGTCCATGTCATAGAAATGAACTTCAATTGGATTTGAAACTTTTTCATTAGAAAGCCATTTTGAAGAAAAAGGCACATCACATGTATTTTTATTATCTTTTGCATTTTGATAAGAAAGTACAAAATCATAAAGATTTTCACTAAAATCAAATTTGCTTTTTATATCTTCTAAAAGCTTTAAATAAGGATATTTTTGATGTCTAAAAATTGCAGTTTGATTATTAGATACATTTTTCAAAAAATCCTTGAAATTTAGATTAGAATCAATGTCTATCTTAAAAGGAACTGTACTAACAAACATACCAGCAATTTGCTTTTCAACAAAATTAGAACGATTTAGCACAGGTGTACCAAGCATTGCAGAAGACGCATTATTTATTTTTGCAAGGTAAAGTAAATATATAGACATAAAAAATGTATAAACAGAAGTATGATTGTCCTTGCAAAAATTTGCGATTTTCTCATAAAAAACGTTGTCTATATTACAGATTTCTCTAGCACCTTCACAATCATAGATTGGAAGAGAATTCTTATTTTGGTTTTTATAAATATAGGTAAGGGTAGGCTCTTTTTCAAAAGTGCTTTCCCAAAAATCTTTATCTTTTTCGAATTTGTTAGTTTTTGAATATTCTGATGAATTAAGTATGTATTCAGAATAAGCTGGATAATCTTTGAAATCACTTTTACCTTTAATAAGAGAAGAATATATCTCCATAAGCCTTGAGATAAGTAATCCCATGGTCCAAGCGTCACAGATTAAATGGTGGAATACACCGATAAGTCCACCTTTACCATTTGGTAATTTATATGTAGTAAAATGAAAAAGAGGAGAATCCATAACTTCAAATGGCTTGCTTAGTAGGCTTACACTTAGGCTATTAGCTTCGTCCATATCTTTTACATTAATACAATCAACCTTAAATTTCTCATAAGGAGCTTCGTACTGATAGGTAGTATCATCTTTTACAGTGAAATGATATTTCATGCTATCAGTGTGCTTTACATATAAATTAGCAGTTTTCTCTAATAGCTCAAAATCAACTTCTTGATCAATGTAAATATAGCCACAAATATTGTTAACACTGCTACCAGAGTAAAACATTTCAGTATTCCATATATTTTTTTGTTGCTCTGTCAAAGGTAATAATGAATTCATTTTTAAACATCCTCCCATTTTTAGGGTATATTTAAACGAATTATATATATAATATTTATAAATTGCAAGTTTTTGGCGAATTTTTATAGGAAATAATTTATTTTTATATTTTATACTGGAAAATTTTAAAAATCTATTGACTAATATTGGCAAAAAATGTATAATAGTGTTGAAAAAAATTTATGAAAGGAGAACGAATATGTCAGAGGAGGAATTAGAAAAAAATCTTACAGAGGACGAATACATTGAATATTGGGTAAACAAAGGAGTTTCTCAAGCAAATCACACTGTTGAACATAGACAATTAAGTAAACAAAAAGAAGAAAAATTTAATATGATAGTTGAAATGACGGTTCCTTGGCAAAGAAATTTGGTTATGCAATTAATTGATGACATAAAAAGCATAGAAAATGCACGCTCTTCTATTGAAATGGACAGAACTATTAAATTAATATATGATAATGAACACAGATTGAATAAGGTATGGTAGGCTTATAAATACAATTACGATACTTTTTCATCATCGTTATTAATCAATTCGCTTAATTGGTCAAGTCTTATATTTAAAATATTACATATAGCAATTAATTCAAAATCTTTAATGATTTTTATTTGCTTTTCAATTTTATATAATTCATCACTAGAAATCGGGATGTCGATTAAATCTAACTCTCTTGATAAATCTGACCTAGAATATCCTTTTTCTAATCGATATTTTTCAATAAGACCTCCATAAGCATTACTTTTTCCTTTAAATTTTTTCATTTTATACCTCAATAATACAATCTTTTATTGATTTTATAATAATTGTTGTGATACAATTTAGTACGGAGCGTACTAAATAAGGGATAAATAAGAAAAAGTTAGAGTTTATTTGTACTGCTTTCAGATCGACCGATTAACGGTAAGAAAGGAAAGAAATGAAATATGAAAGATTCAGGAATTATAAGATATACAGATGAATTATCTAGAGTTGTAATACCAAAAGAAATGAGAGATAAGCTACAAATGAAGGTAAAAAGCTATGTTGTAATGTACCAAAGGGGTAAGGAAGTAGTTATTACAAAATATGATGATAGTTGTATCTTTTGTGGAAAGAAAACAGGGTTAATAGATTATGAAGACAAATTTATTTGTAAAAAATGCCTTGCAGAAATTAAAAGTAAATATAAGTAAATTATATCAACATATTTACACAAAGATAGTTGAAAAATTATATCTTTTTTGATAAAATGGGAAAGAAAGGAAAGGTAAGTAAGTGTGAAAGAAAAAATCTTTCATGTCGGCGCATACCTTGAAAATAAAAAGAAAGGGAAAGATAGTTTATGGAAAAAGCAAAGGTTTATTTTACTAGGGAAATTACTCCCAAAAATGTAGTAAAAATGTTTAAGATGTTAGGAAAAGATTTGCCTGGCAAAGTAGCTGTAAAAGTTCACTCAGGCGAAGAAGGCAATCAGAATTATCTTAGACCAGAATTCATGAAGGAAATGGTTGATTATGTTAACGGAACAATAGTTGAGTGCAACACAGCTTATGAAGGAGAGAGAAATTATTCTGATAAGCATAAAAAATTGCTTGAAAATCATGGCTGGAGCAAATATTTCAATGTAGACCTTTTGGATGAAGAAGGTCCTGATTTAGAACTTGCAATTCCTAATGGAAAAATTTTAAAACAAAATTATGTAGGAAAAGATATAGTAAATTATGATTCTATGTTAGTATTATCACATTTTAAAGGACATCCAATGGGTGGATACGGCGGAGCTTTAAAACAACTTTCTATTGGTTGTGGTTCATCTGCAGGAAAAACATGGATTCACTCAGCTGGAAAAGAAAAAGAACAAACAAAACTATGGGATAATTTACCACAACAAGATGAATTCTTAGAGTCAATGGCTGATGCCGCAAGCTCTGTTGTAGAATATTTTAAAGGAAATATGGCATTTATTAATGTTATGTGCAATATGTCTGTTGACTGCGACTGTTGCAGTGTAGCAGAAGATCCATGTATGAAAGATATAGGAATATTGTCATCAACAGACCCAGTCGCAATAGATCAAGCATGTATTGATTTAGTAAAGAATTCAGATGACCCAGGAAGAGATCATCTATTAGAAAGAATTAACTCAAGACATGGAACTCATACAATAGATGCTGCTGCAGAGTTAGGATTTGGAACAAAAGAGTATGAATTAATAGAAGTTGAATAATTTATGCTCGTAAGTCAGGAGTAAGAATTGAAAAAATTTATTAGCATAATAGGAATAATCTGTTTAGCAATAATAGTTATATTAAATGTACTATTTATTGCTAAACTAGATAATTCCGAGCATATTAATATAGAATTTAATAATGTTATTTATATTGTAGGATTAATATTGATTGGAATATTAATCTATTTTATAACCAGTAAGATAGATAGATGCTTATTTGAAGAAAATGATGATGTTAAAAACGAGACAGTAATAAATAATAAAAATGGTGATATAAAAAGCGAAACAGCATCAAATATTGAAAATCGTGATATTGAAAGTGAAGCGGTATCAAGTAACAAAAATAGTGCTATAAAAGGCAAAACGGTAAATAGTAATGCCCAAAAAAGAAAACTAAGAAAAATATTATTTATAACAGCTTTAATTATATATGCTATTTTTAATATTGTATGGGCGATTGTCATAAGACCACCAGTAGTTGGAGACCAAATTCATGGAGCTAATTTAGCACAGACTATGTACAGGGGAAATGTTGAAGAATTCTTGCCAAACGGAACGTATGCAGGGATTCCTTTAAGCGAGTATATTCAATCATATCATCAACAGATAACTCTTGCTTTTGTGTATAGTATATTTTTTAGAATAATACATTTTGATGTGATAGAAGTGCTAAAGGTATTAAATATACTTGCAAATATTCTAACAGTTGTTGCCATATATAAAATTGGAAAACAACTATCGAAACAATACAAAATAAATAATGTGCTATTATTAACGTTGATATTAACATTTTTCTCATTACCAATGCTAAATACATTTATTTATGGGGATTTGCCAAGCATAGCACTTTGTCTATTTTCAGTATATTTTATGATGAAATACACTGAAAATAAACAAGTAAAATATATTATTGGTGCATCTTTATTTATGATGCTAGCATATATGCTAAGGATGAATAGTTTAATATTTATCATAGCAACAGTAATATATCTAATACTGAACTTATTCAAACGAAAAGGAACGATTAAAGAAAATGCAATAAGTATTTTGTTAATATTTATGTATTTGGTAATCTCAATAGTTCCTTCAAATCTAGTAGAAAACTACTATTTGAGCAAATATGATTTAGATAAAACTAAAGCATATCCAAAAATAAGTTATATATTAATGGCAATGGAAGAAGGACCAAGAGCCAATGGCTGGTATAATGAAGCAATAGGAGAAAATGCACTGAAAAATCCGGAAAATGCAAAAGCAGAGTATCCAAACAAAATAAAAGAAAGATTACAGTATTTCGCTAACAACTTAGGATATACATTTAATTTTTATACTATGAAAATAGCTTCAATGTGGAGTGAAAATACATATTCAGCAGTATGGAATAATAGAGTGGATTATGTATCATTAGATAATTTGAATAATCCTCTAGCATTTTATCAAAAAGTATTGCTGATAATAACCTGTTTATGTAGCATAATTGTCTTAGTACAAAATAGAAAAAATATTTCATTAGAGATAATTTTTTTAATATTAATTTTTATAGGAGGTTTTTTATTTCATATTTTATGGGAGGCAAAATCAAGATACATACTTCCATATATAGTAATATTGATACCAGTAGCATCAATATATATAAATAAATATAAAAGAAAAAAATCGGATTAATTGTTTTATTGTGCTATTGAAAGGAAGATAAGAATAATGAAAAAGATTACTGATTTTATCATAAACAAAAGAAACTATATATTAATTTTATTTATTATTTTATCTATAGTATGTGCAATATTATCTAACAAAGTACAAATTAATGATGATATTACAAAATATTTGCCAAGTACATCAGAAACAAGACAAGGCATGGACATAATGGAATCTGAGTTTTCAGAGAAGGAAAATTCAAGTTCATTTAATTTAATGATAAAAAATCTAAGCCCTGAAGAAAAGAGCAAGATATTAGAAGAAATTACCCACATCCAAGGTGTGGATTCTGTGGATTATGACGAAACAGAAAAGTACAATAAAGATAATTACACACTCTATACTATTAATGTAAACTCAAAAGCTGACTCGGAAATCGCAACAAATGTATATAAAGAAGTAACTGAAAAATATAAGGATTATGAGATTGAAACAGACGGAGAAATCTCAAATCAAAATATGGTAATACTTCCAATGTGGATTATGGTCGTAGCTGTATTGGGAGTATTGATAATATTGCTATTTATGTGTGAATCATACATAGAGCCAATATTATTTTTGGTATCGATTCTAATAGCCATACTTTTAAATAGTGGAACAAATATAATATTTAAAGAAATATCAAATATTACAAGTTCTATCTCAGCCATTTTACAATTAGCATTATCAATGGATTACTCAATCATGCTAATGGATAGATTTAGACAAGAAAAAGAAAATGAGCCTGATAAAGTAAAAGCAATGAAAAAATCTTTGTATCAAGCACTTAGATCTATTTCCGGAAGCTCAGTAACAACAATAGTAGGATTGGTATGCTTAGTATTTATGAGTTTTACAATTGGAAGAGATTTAGGATTAGTATTAGCTAAAGGCGTATTGTTTAGCTTGCTTAGTATATTCTGCGTGTTACCAGGATTAATACTTTTATTTGATAATCTAATCACAAAAACAAAAAAGAAAAGTCCAAATTTAAGATTAAACAAAATAGGTTCTGTAAGCAATAAATTAAGATATGTGCTAACAGCTTTATTTGTAGTAGTTTTTGTAGGAAGCTATCTGCTAAAAGGCAATTTGAACATTTTATTTACTGCATCAGAAAATGATGAAGTATCAAAAGTATTCGGCAAAAATAATCAGATAGCGATAATTTATAAAAATGAAGATGAAGAAAAAGTCGCTAAACATCTAGGTGAAATAGAAAGTAAAGAAAAAGTAGATGAAGTATTAGCTTATGGAAATACAATAAATGAAGAATTAAATAAAGATGAATTAGTAGGCAAATTAAAAGATTTAGGATCTGATGTAGACATAGAAGATTATCTTCTAAAGATAGTTTATTATAAATATTATAATCCAAGTGAAGATAATAAAATATCATTTGAACAATTAATAAACTTTATCCAAAATGATGTATATAGCAATGAAAAAACTAATGAACAAATAAGTGAAGACATGAAAAGTCAAATTGATAGACTTTCAAATTTCACAAATCAAAATCTTGTAAATAAGCAGAATTCAAAGTCAACAATTGCAAGCATATTAGAAATGGATAAATCGCAGGTAGAAGATATTTTAACTTATTATAATTCAAAAAATAATAATGCAAAGATAACACTAAATGAATTTGTAAAATTCATGAATAACACAGTTTTAAAAGATAGTAATTATTCAAAAAAGATTAGTCAGCAAAATAGAGAAAGTTTAAGGAAATTAAGCAAATTCGTAAATGCAAACACAGTTAATGCAAAGTATGAAAGCGGGGAAATAGCAAGCTTATTTGAAATGCCTGAAAACGATTTGAAGGAATTATACACATATTATATCTTATCGCAGGAAATTGATGTAAAGCTATCACTTGAAGAATTTGCAGATTTTGTAACTACAGATATATTAACAGACGAGAAATATGCCGGAATGTTTGAAACGGAAAATATCAGTAATATACAAATAATAAAAAAGTATAGTGATATAGATTTTATAACAAAAAGCATGACAACAGAAGAATTAGCACAATTATTTGATATACCTGAAATGTATGTACAACAGTTATTAATGATAGCAAGCATGAACTCAGAAAATGCTAACGAAGGAACTGAAAAGGACACTACAAAAGCAACACCTTATGAATTAGTAAATATAATATTAAATTATAAAGATAAATTAGGAAATCTGATTAAAGAAGAACAAATAAGCAGGTTGCAATTATTAAATAATATAATGAATAGCAGTCTAAATGGTATAGAATATAGCTATGACGAACTAGCACAATTTTTAAATATTGAAGAAACTAGCATAAAACAAATATATAGTTTGTATAAAGCAAAAAACACAAAACTAACATTAACACCATTAGAATTCGTAAACTTTGTACTTGGCCACCAAAATGATGAAATGTTAAAAGAAAGAATAAATACAGAAACAGCCAAAGAGCTAACACTATTAAAATCAGTAATTGCAGGCGTAGCAAATGGTACTAAATATTCAAGTGCAAGTTTAAGCTCTTTGCTAGAAATAAATAAATCAGATGTGGACTTGGTATATGGACTATATACCACGAAAAACAACCCAAATCAAACTATATCATTAAATACAATGGTAAATTTTCTAGTATCAGATGTGATGAATAATAACGAATACTCAAGCAGTTTTGATGAAAATACAAAAACAAGATTGCAAACATTACAAACCATAATCCAAGAAAGTAAAAATGGAACACAATACACAAAAGAAGAAATGATAAACATATTAAGCAAATTATCCAATGACATAGAAAATGATAAATTCGAATTAGCATATTTGTATTATGGAAGCGCAAATGAGTATAATAATGATTGGAAGCTAACGATTGAGCAATTTGTAAACTATATAAATAATGATATATTACAAGAAAGTAAATTCAGCAATTTTATAGATGAGCAAATGAAAAAGGACATAGTTGACAGCAAAAAAACAATTGACGAATCGAAAGATTTGCTTGTAGGAAAAGAATATTCACGACTTGTAATAAACTCAACATTAGAACCTGAAGCTGAAGAAACATTTGAATTCATACAAAAGCTCGAAGACGCATTATCTACAGATGTAAGTGAATTCTATATAGTAGGAGATTCGCCAATGGCTTATGAAATGAGCAAAACATTTGGAAACGAATTCAACAAAATCTCCATATTAACAATGATAGCAATATTTGTAGTAGTAGTATTTACATTTAAGTCATTGATAATCCCAATAGGATTAGTAGGAATCATACAATGCGCAGTATACACAATCATGGGAATATTATCACTATCAGGCGGAGAAGTATATTTTATAGCATTATTAATCGTACAAAGTATATTAATGGGTGCAACTATTGACTACGCAATTTTGTATACATCATATTATTTGGAAAAAAGAAAAACGATGAACAGAAAAGAAGCAATTATAGAAGCATATAATTCATCAATAAACACAATACTAACATCAGGAGCAATATTAGTTATAGTAACATTTATAGTTGGAATATTTGCAGAATCAATCACTTCAAAAATATGCTTAACATTGTCGCAAGGTACGCTATGCTCAATAATATTGATATTAGTATTTTTACCAGCTATATTGGGAACGTGTGATAAAATATTTATAAGACGTAATAAGAAAAAATAAATGCAAATTTATAAAGTTGTATTGATTGCTATAAACGTCAAGTGAAAAGTCAAAATCAATTTGGTGTAAGGTAAATACAATTCCCATTGTTAGGTAAAAAGTAAAAAAGCAGTAAAAATAAATGCAAAAATCGTTGACAATGATAACTAGGTATTGTAAAATATAAATGTAAAAGGAATATAAAAGTAAATAGAAGCGGATACAAATAAAGAGAAAAAATAGGGAGTTAGACAAAAGAAGAAACAAAAGAAAGGAAGAAAAAAGCAAAGATGAGACGTGAAACCGTTGGTACTGTAGAGAGAGAGAGAGAGAGAGAGAGAGAGAGAGAGTTGCATTTTAGAAAGTAAATATGTAGGCTTATTAAGCGACTTTGAAAAAGGAAACAATGATAATATAAAAAAGATTAATACTATTAATAATATTAATAGTATAAAAAAGATTGAAAGAATAAAGATAAATGGACGTAGTAAAGCTATGTGTTTTAGTGAGAGCTAAAATACATGGCTTTTCTTTGCGTTGTAACTCTAATATTTTAGATTAATATAATTTCTAATCTTAAAAATATTATAGTCTTTGCGCCTTGCTGTCGCAAATTTCACAATGCCATGCGGCAAATAAATGAAATTTGCTTCAAGCGCCCTACGCTAAC
>CANRBO010000005.1 GCA_947628885.1 uncultured Clostridia bacterium
ACTACTTAAATTCATTGTTACTCCAAAATTAATTATTTTTTCTTCTCTTGTTCTTTTTTCCAACGCATATATTCAACCTGTTTCTTTATTTCATCAATTTCTTCTTTATTTAATCCAGCAGTATCTATACCATTATGATTAGCAAAAGAGACATTGTTTACATCTATTGAATTTCTTATATCTGATTTTCCTAAAAGATAGTCTATAGATACATTAAAAAAATCAGCAAGCTTGGATAGTGTATCTGTACTCATATCTCTTTCACCAGTTTCATAAAAACCAACGATTCTATCACTTTTATCTATTATTTTAGCTATATCAGATTGTAGTAATCCTTTTTCTAATCTTAGTTCTTTTAATCTATTCATATTTTATCCTTTCAGTTAAGATAAATTGATTATATGACAAATGGTACGATTTGTAAAGAGAAAAAGAACAAAATGTACAAATTTATAATTCATTTATGATATGTCTTAATAAATAAAAATTTTCACTTGATTTTATATATGCAAAATGATATACTCTAAGCATCAAAGGCTGATATGCCTAAATATAACACTGAAAAGGAGTGGGAAAAGTGAAAATCACAATTGAGTTAACTGAAATTTTTTTGAAAGATCGGATAAGTATAGCTCACAGCATATCTGATGAAGATGCTCTAATGGTGCTAGCACAAGACCCAAATTGGGAAGTAAGGCGAGAAGTGGCTTGGAAGTCTAAGGATCCTAATGTTCTTTGGAAACTGGCGGAAGATGAAAGCTTTGAAGTGAGACTACAAGTATTGACTAATGCTAACATAACCGAAGAAATCCTTTGGAAACTTTCGAAGGATAATAATGATATTATAAGAGAGAAAGTAGCAGCGCACGCTAAGTCAACGCCTAAAATTCTTTGGGAACTTTCAGAAGATAAAGATATAGCGGTAAGGGTGCAAATTGTAGAAAATGCCAATGCAAGTCAGGCACTTCTCTTAAAAATGTCAAATGATAGTGATGTAAGGCATCGGATAGCATTGCATGTTAATGCAACTCCTGAAATCCTTCTGAAGCTGTCAAATGACAAAGATTGGATGGTAAGAGAGAATGTTGCAAGAAATATCAATGCAACGCCTGAAATCCTTTTGAAACTGTCGGATGACGAAAACTTGTTTGTAAGACAAGCAGTAGCAAGAAATTCCAATGCAACGCATGAAATCCTTTTAAAGCTTTCGGAAGATAAAGAAAACTATGATGTCAAAAGAAATGTGTTAAGAAATGCTAATGTGACATCTGAAATCCTTTGGAAACTTGCAGAGGATGAAGATGAGAGAGTAAGGGTTTTAGTAGCTCAAAGCATCGAAAAACAACTTGAAATTTTCTATAAGCTTTCAATAGATGAAAAATGGGGTGTAAGAGAGGCTATAGCTAAAAATCCCAATACTCCATCTGAAGTCCTTTGGAAGCTGGCACGGGATGAACATTCACGTGTAAGTAAAGCAGCAAGAGGAAATTCAAACTTGTGGAACTCATAAAACATTGGTGGCAGAAACATATTGGATATGTCGGAAAAGTAACAATATGATAATTTTCACACCACACCTGTTAATTAGCAGGTATGGAATTTTTAGGTAATAAAACAACGTGAATTACTAATAAACGAATAATTTTTATTAATATTTTGAAAGTCATTTAATAGTCATAAAAAAATGTTATTATTTTTATAATTACTTGTAATTAAATGTTGATATTTAGGAATTGTTGTGATAATCTAATATTAAATTGATATATATAAAGGAAAAAATAATGAAATACGAATTTGAAGTGATTGGTACTATTGTTGGAAAAGAGCGACCTAGAGTAAATACTTATACAAACATGGTATATACGCCAACAAAAACCAAAGAGTATGAAAAATTAATACAACAGTATTTTAAAATTAAATATCCAAACCATACACTGCTAGAAAATAGGCTATCTATTGAAATAATTGCATATATGAAAATTCCTAAAAATACTAGCAAAAAGAAAATGGCAGAAATGCTAAATGAAAACCTAAGCCCAATGAAAAAGCCGGATATTGATAATATCGCTAAATCTATATTAGATGCAATGAATAAATTTGTATTCAAAGATGATAATCAAATTAGTAAAATGTCAGTGGAAAAAAAGTATGGAGAGATAGAAAAGGTATATGTTAAGATTGAAGAATACTAAAGGTTTATAGGTAAAGCCAAACGAAAACCTAAATATATAAAGGAATTGTAAAAATATATGAAGTTTGTTAGAAAAATTATTCTGTGGGTTTTAATAATTATCATATTAGCAGTAGTAGGAGTAGGCTTTTATGGATATAGATATTACAAAGAAACCATTGATAAGGTTCCGTTAGAATCAAAAGTAAGTGAAATAAGAAATGAATATACTTATGTAAAAAGTGAAGATTTGCCAAAACAATTTTTAGACGCAGTTGTAGCAATAGAAGATAGAAGATTTTATAATCATGGACCAGTTGATTTTATAGGAATTCTAAGAGCAATATTTTCAAACATAAAAAGTAGAGATTTAAGAGAAGGTGGAAGCACGATAACACAACAAGTAGCGAAAAATCTTTATTTTTTAGAAGAAGATAATGTAGTAAAAAGAAAAGTGGCAGAAGTATATACTTCTATGCAATTAGAAAAAGACTATGAAAAAGAAGAAATATTAGAGATATATGTTAATACTATTTATTATGGTAATGGATATATTGGGATAAAAGAAGCTTGTAATGGTTACCTAAAAAAAGAGCCTAAAGATATGACTTTGGCTGAAGCCACAATGCTGGCAGGAGTTCCTAATGCTCCAAGTGTATACGCACCAACTGTAAATAAGCAACTTTGCAAAGAAAGACAGAATCAGGTAATTAATGCAATGTTTTCTGAAGGCTATATTACACAAGAAGAAATGGAAAATATAGACCAAAGTTTTATTGATGCTATCGAATAAAAACTGGCAATATTAATAAAGTTACGTTAAATATAATATGAATAACTAAAATAAGCAATTTTATCATATATAATATATAAAAGTCAATAATTCAAGTGCTATTGAATAATTAATAAAAAAATGATAAAATAAAAGAGAAAGAAGTGTTTCATAAATAAATGTCAGCGTTCTAATATGAAAATATTAGAACATATATGCGGGTATAATTTAGTGGTAGAATGTCATGCTTCCGACCTGATAGCCCGGGTTCAATTCCCGGTACCCGCTCCAATAAGTATCCTTTGGCAAATAGCTCACTTTGCCAAAGGATTATTTTCGTTTAATAGTTGATACAATGATTGATTAAAGTACAGTTTCTCTTTCATGTTCATCGATTAAATTGACAAATAGAGGACTATCGAAGAAATCTACTAAGTCTATTTGCAAACCTATACATACGTTATAGAGAGTTTGTGATGTTATTGTTTTTACATCATCTGACATAAAATTTCTGAAAGTTGAATAATATATATGTGCTTTATCAGCTAATTTCTTCCAACTATTTATCTTATTATATTTTGATAAATTAGTAATTCTCTGTCTTATTGCCTTAGATAGCAATATTGAATTATCATCTGAACTATAAGATTCATTTATATTTGATTTATCATAAGTATTGCTGAATTTTCTTTCGAACAAAGAATCATCAAAGAAATTTTTTAAAGAAATATTAAGGGCATCATCACATATATGCAAAAGTGTAGTCATAGTAATGCTGGCACTTTTACCTTCTAAAAAAGTATTGATTGTAGAAGGTGGTATACCAGCTCTTAATGACAACTGACGAATTGACAAATTATGGCTAGATGCTAGATTAATAATCCTTTGTCTTATTGAATTTGAAAGTGGCATAGTTTAAGATCCTCTCTTCATAAAATTTTTAGAAAGTATAGCAAACACAACTAAAAATCGTGAACGGTAAATTATAACCGCTAGAAAGATTTTCAAAAAATGCCACAAGTTGTCGAAAAATGTCACTTTTATACATATTGTTCATATAATAATATTGAATAGGTATCTATTTTATTTTATAGAGGTGAAGGTAAAATGAAAAATAGTAAAAATATTATTATATTAATATTATTAATTGTGATTTTACTAATGTCAGTAGCTTATTCGGCATTTGCAACTCAAATAACTATAAATGGAACTGCTGAAATAATAGGTGAGTGGAATGTAAAAATAACTGGAGTTGAAATAAGCTATGTGAGTGAAGGTTGTGATGCTGGAACTCCTGAATTTACTAATTCAACCTTAACTTTTGATGCAAAACTTGTTAAGCCCAGTGATTATATTACCTATTTAATAACTATTGAAAACAAAGGTACTTTTGATGCAAAATTAAGTAGTGCAACATTTACTCCAGATGAAAGTGGCTCAACAGCTATTATCTATAAAACTGAAAAAGCGGGTAGTATGACTAAATTTTTACTATGTGTAACTTTTGATGAAAACACAACTGAAATGCCTGAAAGTACGCAGAAAAAGATAACTGGAACTATTGAGTATGTACAAAGTACAGACTAAAAGAAAAAGTTTGGTATTGAAAAGATAGTTTACTATAAAAGGAAACTTTATATAGTAAAAGAAAAATTGTTATAGGGGAGGAAACTTCCCTATAACAAAAATTATGAGTTATAAAATTAATAATTAAAATACTGATTGAAAGCAAAGAAAGGAATAAAATACAACATGAGAAATTTAAAATGTAAGATATTATTGATTATTTTAATATGTTATTTATTACTAAAAATTAATTTATCTATTTATAATAATATCCTTTTTGTGAATATACTAAATCCAATATTTTGGTCAGTTGTGTTAATTTTTATGATATATGACATAAAAAATAATTATATTAGAGTTACTAAAAATAAACAATTATATTTATATATTTTTTTAATTTCTTGTATTGAGTATATAATTTATTTCTATATTGGAATCTACTTTGGATTTGAAAAAAGCCCATATAGTCACGATTTATTATTAATTTGTAAAAATGTAATTATACAAATTTTGCCTATAATAGGAATTGAAATTGCAAGGTTTATAATTATTAAGAAAAATAAAAGAAGCAAATCATTATTAATTTTATTTACAATTTTATTAATTTTAATTGAAATTAATTATCAAGAACTATCTGACTGTTATTTTAACAAGGCAGAACTTTTTAGGTATAGCTGTTCAACAATATTACCATTAATTGCAAATAGTTTGTTATACACATATATAACTCTAAATGAGTCATGTGTTCCAATTATTATATATAGATTTTGTACTAAAAGCATACTGATATTAACGCCAATAATTCCTAAAATGGATTGGTTTTTAACAGGAAGCATAGGCATTTTGTTACCAGCTATAATATACTTTATATTAAAAAAAGAATTTTCAAAAGATAAAAAAATCTCGATAAGTAGGATTATATCTTTTGGTGTACTATTTATAATAGTATTTTTTATGATAGGAGTTTTTAAATATGAACCAATAGCAATTTTATCCAATAGTATGGCTGGAGTATTCAGCAAAGGGGATATAGTTATTTTCAAGAAACTTAGTAATGATGAATTAAATGATATACCACAAGGAGAGATAATTGTTTATAAAATACAAAATCAAAATGTTGTGCATCGCATTATCAGTAGAATTGAGAAAAATGGTAAAATATTTTATCAAACCAAAGGAGATAAAAATAATGTGGCAGATCAAGAATTAGTGAGCATAGATCAGATTAGAGGAATATATATTTTTCATGTAAAATATTTAGGATTGCCGACGATATGGTTGTTCAATTATTTAAATGATGTAAAGGTCAATTAATAAATTTGAAAGGAGTGGCAAAGCATAAATGAAAAAACTGAAAATTTATTTTTGTGCATTAGGTATAATTGGTTTAATATTGATAATTATTGGAATTGAAATCAAGGATGTTCAGATAAAATATAATTATAAAATACAAAAAGATAGCAGTTATGAAGTATTATTGAAGAAAAATGAATTTTATACAAGCAAAACTCTTGCTGCTGACGGATGTTATGCTTCGAAATCGATTGATAAATTTCTGATGAATTTAAAATACGGTTTTTGTGGAAGCGGTAGTACAAACATACAATATAGTTATGATGTAACAGCAAATCTAGTGGGAACAGTTAATTCTAATGAGCAGAACAGTGAGATTTGGAATAGAAATTTTATATTAGTGCAAGAGAAAAATTTTAAAATGGCTAATTTAAAAGGTTTTGCAATTAATGAACCAGTAAATATTGATTATCAGTATTTTAATAATTTGGCACGTGCCTATGAAAAAGAATATGATATTTTAATTAATGCTACATTAAAAATTAATTTAAATATTAAAATTAAAATGAATGAATTTGAAAAAGATATAGAGGATAGAGTTGAAATATATATTCCTTTAACTGATACAGTAACAGAAGTAAATCAAAATTATCAAAAAAATATAGATGAAAATATTACAAAAAAGGCGAATATTTCAGTAAAGAAAATAATTTTTATAGCAATTGGTAGTCTTTTTATTATAAGTTCTATTGTAGTAATTATTGTAATAAATAATAAGGAAAATAAAGAACCTAAAGAGTTATATAGAAAAAAATAAATAATATTTTTAGAAATCATAGAGATCTTATTGTTACAATTTTAAATAAATTAGAAATGAATAAATTAGAAAAAATAAATGTTGCTAAATTTGATGATTTAGTAAATCTTGCTGAACAAAATAAAACAAATATTATTTATTATCAAATTGAAAAAGACAGAAAAAGTGATTTTTATGTTGTAATTGATAAATATGTCTATATTTACGAAATTGAAATGTCTTGAAACAAACCAATTCTTTATTTGGTGAATATTTAAAATAAACAACGGGTCAATTAAAAAAGTAAATTTAATTTGGAAAAAATAAACAACGTAAAAAACACAAATCAATAGTGTTGATTTTTAGTAAAATATATTGTATAATTAACAAAGTGTAACTATTTAATAGCACAGATATTGCAGGAAACTTCTCCAGCGATGTTTGTGCAAAAAAATAAAAGATAACAGGAGGGAATGTGACAATGACATTAACAGAACGGATGTTACTGAAATTGGCAGCAGAATTACTACGGCTTGAAGATGAAATGCATTCAGAAATGTTACTTAAAAGTGAATGTTTTCAGATTATTAAAGACGTAGAAGAAGTAGTAGAGGATATACAAAGTAACGAAGCGCTTTGTCCATTTATACCTGTAAGTTCAAGTATTTTATATGAATTAGACAGGTTTAAAATGGGAGAGATGACAAGGTATGAATTTTCTCTTAGACCTTTATACAAGGCAATAATTTTATACCTTGATGAAACCGAATTGTTATCGTAATTTATGGAGCTGAGATGAGTTTTCTCATTTCAGCTCCATATTATGCATTATTGTATGAAGAATTTAATATTTCAAAAAATCTTTGTTTCTTTTGAATTGAATTTTGAGAATCAATAAAATCAATATTTCCACTACCATTATATAGAATATGATCTTGTTCTAATATTTTTTTAAGATGAATAGCTAGATATGGTGCCCCGACTAAAGAAATTAACATCTCCTAATATTTGTCTAATATTTTCTTCAACTAATGGGTAATGAGTGCAACCAAGAACTACATTTTTGACCTTTCCAATGTATGGATGTAAAATCTCATTTAAGTATTTATTTATTTCATTAATGTTACCTCTCTCAATTCTATCAGCCAAACCAATACATGGTAGAAGAAAAGTTTGATGATTATCATATTTATTTAATAATGAGTGAAATTTTTCACTGTCAATAGTTCCTTTTGTTGCCATGATTAGAGTAGGGTTTTCATAGCTATAGTCATAAACCATTTTATATGCTGGTTCTATTGCAATAAATTTAATAAATTTGTATTTGTTTCGTAAGTAATCGACAGATTCAGCACTTGCAGTATTGCAAGCAATAACAATAATTTTGCAATCTTGTTCAATCAAATATCTGACAATATTATCACATATATTTTGTATTTCTGTTTCAGTTTTGTCTCCATAAGGATTATTTATAGAATCACTGTAATATATATAATTTTCATGTGGTAATAATTTTATAATTTCTTTTAATACGGTTGCTCCACCAATTCCTGAATCAAAAACCCCAATTTTTCCTTTTTTATTCAACGTAATTTAACCTCACATTTATTATTTTTAAGCCATTATATATCATTTAATTTTTTATTGCAATTAAAAATATAACAATTATTAATAATCATATAAAATTATTTTGAAAAAATCATTACAAAATAAAAAGAATATGTTATAATAGGAAATGTATAAATTATATGTTTATATTCAAAGATTAAAAAAAAACTTTGAAATAGAAACTTTATAATAAGGAAGGGAGAGTTAGTTTAACAAAACTAACAAAAACAATTATGAGTTTTTTTGACAAGCTAAAGCAAGGATTAAGCAAAACTAAAATTAATTTTGGATTCAAAAAAGTAGATGAAGAATTATTAGAAGAATTAGAAGAAAGCCTAGTTATGGCAGATGTGGGATTTGATGTGACTGAAGAAATTATATCAAATCTTAGAACTAGAATAAAAAAAGAAAATATTACTGAAACAGAAGATGTAAAAAATGCTTTAAGAGAAGAACTTATAAATTCATTTGAAGGGCTTAATCAAGAATTAGATATATCTAGCAAACCAGCTGTAATACTTATGGTTGGCGTAAATGGCTCTGGTAAAACAACTTCAATAGGAAAGATTGCTAACAAATTTAATAAAGAAGGAAAAAAGGTTGTAATCGTTGCAGGAGATACTTTTAGAGCAGCAGCTGTGGAGCAGGTTGAAGTTTGGGCAAATAGAGCAAATTGTGAATTAGTTAAAGGAAAAGAAAATCAAGATCCTTCATCAGTTATTTTTGACGGATGCAAAAGAGCAAAAGAAGTTAATGCAGATATTTTAATCTGTGATACTGCTGGAAGATTACAAAATAAAAAGAATTTAATGGATGAGCTTGAAAAAATGAAGAAAGTAATTGATAGAGAATTGCCTGATTCATCTAAAGAAATTTTATTAGTTTTAGACGGTTCAACAGGTCAAAATGCAATTTCACAATTAAAATCATTTAAGGAAACAACTGGTATTACTGGCTTAGTTTTGACAAAATTAGACGGAACGGCTAAAGGCGGTATAGTCATTAGATTAGCAAGAGAAGAAAAAGTGCCAGTGAAATTCATTGGCGTTGGAGAGCAAATTGACGATATGGAAACATTTAATAGTACTGATTTTGTAAATGCTATTGTATAGTTGAGGAAAGCTTTGTTAGAAAGGAAATGAGTTTTATGCGAGAAAGTAATTTTGAAAAAAATAATTCTAACGACAAAAAAGAAAAAAAACTAGAAGAAAAGGAAGTTAGCTCAATCAATAAAGAAACAGAAGAAAATGAAAAAGCAAATAAGACGAGTACAATTGAAGAAAAAAATAGAAAATCCAAAAAGATTAGAAGAAGAGTAGTAACAGTAATAAGTTTGTTAGCTATTATAATTGGATATATTTTTGCAAGGGGAAATTATCTTGAAATAAGTGGAATTGGCGAAAATTATTTATCTGTATTTAAAACTGACATTATTTATACATTTATTACATTTATCATAAATTTTGTAATTTTATATTTATCATTTTATCTTACAAATAAAACGATAAAAAAGGGATTGAAGGTATTTTTTGATGATGAAAAGAAAGAAATGCCAAAATTTCCTAACAAGTCAGTATGCTTTATAATTGCATTAATTGGAAGTGCATTGAGTTCAAGAATATTATTAAAAAATATACTGTTATGTTTCAGTGGGTCAAAATTTGGAATAACTGATTCCGTTTTCGGCTGGGACATTAGCTTTTTTGTATTTATAAAACCGTTAATACAATTTATTTTAATCTATTTATTAGCAATTGTTATAGCAACATTAGTTTATGCAGTAATATATGCAATAATCATATTAAATAGAAGCTTTGACGGTGTGTCTAGGGAATCGCTTAGTAAATGTGACCTAATCAGCAAAATTGGCTCAAGAGTTAAGATTATAGCAGTTTTGATTGGATTAATTATAATAGCATTTATGGTGCTAAACATTGGCAATGAAAAATTTTTAAATATAGAACTTGGAGACGGCACAGAGTATTCATTAAATGGTGCAGGAAAAGCTGAAATTAATATTAAATTAGCAGGATATATAATTTTTGCAATATTGGCAACAGTATCAATTTTAAAGGCATACAAAGGACTAAAAGCAAAAAGTCTAAGAAGAGTTTTAGGACAAGTGGTTATAGTTCCAGTATATTTAATTATTTTAGCAATAGTTCTTGCTCTATATCAAGTAATATTTATTGGCTCAAATTCACTTGAAAAAAATCAAGAATTTATATTGGCAAATATAGAAAAAACAAAGCAAGCGTATAATATTACATCTGAAACAGTATCAGAAAAAAGCATAGAATACAGCGGAACAATAACAGAAAATGAGATGAATTTTAATAGTGATTTATTGAAAAATATTGCAATTGTATCAAAGCAAAATGTTACTCAAGATTTAAGTTCTTCTCAAAATGTTAATGGATATTATACTTATAGAAATACACAAATAGCTTCTTACAACGTAAATGGGGAAAGTAGATTAGTATATTTAACTCCAAGAGAAATATCAAATCAAAATGCAACATATTCAAACATGACATATCAATATACTCATGGATATGGTAGTGTGGTAACTCTTGCTGGAGAAACAGAGCAAAATGGTAATATAATTCATTATCAAAAAGAGATAAATTCAGATGATGAAGTAATTGATATAAGTGAACCAAGAATATATTTTGGAACAGAAGTAAATAGTGCAATAGTTATAAATAGTAAAAAAACGGAGCTTGATTATCCAACAGAAACAGCTAAAGATGTTGAATACACATACACAGGAAATGCTGGATTAAGCTTAAATCTACTAGATAGAATTGTATTGGGAATTAGAGAAGGAGATATGAATCTTGCTTTTTCAGGAACTGTTACAGGAGAAAGCAAAATAATTACAAACAGAAATATTTTAAATAGAGCAAAGACGATAATACCATATCTTATATATGACCAAAATCCTTATATGATAATAGATAGCGAAGGTAATCAAATATGGGTAATTGATGCTTACACAACAACTAAAGATTATCCTTATGCTCAAAAGGTAGATATAGGAAACGGAGAAGAGATAAATTATATTAGAAATTCTGTAAAAGTATTGATAAATGCTTATGACGGTTCAATGAAATTTTACATTACAGACAGAACAGACCCAATAATCATGGCATATAACAAAATGTTTCCAAATGTATTTCTTGATGAACAAGAAATACCAAAAGACGTTAGAGAGCACTTTATTTACCCACAATATTTGTATGATATTCAAACAAAAATTATTGAAAAATATCATGATGCAACTCCGGAAAGTTTTTACAGAGCAAATGATGCATGGGAAGTGACAAATATTCAAAACAATGGTAAAATAGAAAAAATGTCTTCATATTATACAATGACAAAAGATGAAAACGGAAAACAAAATGTTGGATTGATAATACCATTTTTAACTTATGGAAGGCAAAATATAAATGCGTATATGATTGGAACTACTGAAAATGGTCAAAACAAATTAAAAGTTTGCAAGTTTTCATCAGATAGCAATGTTTTGACACCAATGCAATTAGAAACGCAAATAAATCAAGACGATACAATAGCTTCAGAGCTTGCAAGTTTAAATGTTAGCGGAACTAGAATTAGCAAAAATCTTATAGCAGTACCAATTAACAATACTATTTTATATGTTGAAACATATTATCAACAATACATAAATGAAACCAGTCAAAAACCAACATTGAAAAGAGTAGTCGTAGCTTCAGGAAATAAGGTAGCAATAGGCAATACTCTTGTAGAGGCATTGGAAAATCTAAGTTCTAAGTCTGCAGTAAATATAAATGTTGATACAGATGAGAACCTAGAAGATTTGGTTAAATCAATTATAAAGGCAAATGAAAATGTAAAGAATTCTAGCAAAAGCAATGATTGGAAGTTATTTGGAGAAGATATGCAAGAATTGTCAAAATTAATTGATCAAATGCAAAACTTAGTAAATAATATGGATGAACAATCTACAAATGAAGTGACAGATTCAAATAATACAATAGATTAAAAAATGAGTGAACGAAAAGAAGAAAGGAAATAAAAAAATGAATACGCCTAACAAACTAACTTTAATAAGGATACTATTAGTACCAGCAATGCTAATAATTTATCTAATCAATATACCAGGTGAGATATTGGGGATACCAATTTACGCAATAATTTTAGATTTAATATTTTCTATCGGAGCATTAACAGACAAAGTTGACGGGTATCTAGCAAGAAAGAATAATCAGATAACTAACTTTGGTAAATTCTTAGATCCAATAGCAGATAAAATATTAGTAATTTCAGCAATGCTAATATTAATCCAAATGGGTAATCTACCAGCATGGATTCCAGTTATTATCATAACTAGAGAATTTGCAGTATCGGGATACAGATTAATTGCAGTACAAGAAAATGGAAATGTAATAGCTGCAAATAAATGGGGCAAAATAAAAACAGTATCACAGATGATAGCAATCATTTTAGCATTTTTAGATACTAATCCATTTGGAACAATATTCATACAAGCACTATCAGGCTGGCAATTTATCATTAATTTATTAGTTACAGTATTTATGATAGTATGTGTAATAGCAACCATATTCTCAGGATATGAGTATTTAAAAGACGGAAAAGATTTATTAAAAGATTTAAGTTAGGAAATATAAAATCATGGATTATGAAAATGAAATTATAGAATTACGTAAAAAAATAGAGTATTATTCAAAAAAATATTATGATGAAGACAATTCACCACTATCAGATTATGATTATGATATGATGATGAATAGATTAAAAGCTTTGGAAAGTGAACATCCAGAGCTTATTACACCTGATTCGCCTACACAAAAAGTAGGAGGTCATGTAAGAGAAGATTTTGAAAAAGTTACACACCAAGTGCCATTACTAAGTTTGCAAGATGTATTTTCTTATGATGATTTATACGATTTTGATAAGAGAATAAGGCAAACTGGAAAAACAGATTATTGTGTTGAAACTAAGATAGACGGTTTATCATGTGCATTAAAATATGAAAATGGTATATTAATTCAAGGAGCAACGCGTGGAGACGGTTTCGTTGGAGAAGATATTACAGAAAACGTAAAAAGAATAAAATCAATTCCTAAAAAATTGAAAGAACCATTAAATATTACTGTGCGTGGAGAAGTATTTATTGGAAAAGAAGAATTTGAAAAATTAAATGAAGAAAGAGAAGTATTAGGACAGCCACAATTTGCAAATGCTAGAAATGCAGCAGCAGGATCTCTAAGACAATTAGATGCAAAAATAACAGGACAAAGACCATTAGATATATATATTTTCAATGTTCAACAAGTTGAAAATAAAGACTGGAACTCACATTATGAAGAATTAAATTATTTAAAAGATTTAGGATTTAATGTAGTACCATTTAGAAAACTTTGCAAAAACATAAAAGAAGCAATAAATGCAGTTACTGAAATTGGAGAAAATAGAGAACAACTTGGATTCGGGATAGACGGAGCAGTTATAAAAGTAGATAATTTAGCATTAAGAGAAAAACTTGGAACAACATTTAAAGTTCCAAGGTGGGCAGTTGCATATAAATACCCACCTGAACAAAAAGAAACAATTGTAAAAGATATAATTTGTCAAGTTGGTAGAACTGGTGTAATTACTCCAATGGCTATCTTGGAGCCAGTTAAGGTTGCAGGATCAACAATCTCAAAAACAACTTTGCATAATGAAGACTTTGTAAAAGAAAAAGATTTAAAAATTGGAGATCATGTAATTATACAAAAACAAGGAGATGTAATCCCTGAAGTAGTCAAAGTATTAACAGAAAAAAGGGACGGAAGTGAAGTAACATTTGAAATGCCAAAAGAGTGCCCAGTATGTGGAGCATTGGCAATAAGAGAAGAAGGCGAATCAGCAGTAAGATGCACAGGAATAGAGTGCCCAGCAAAGGCATTAAGAAATATAGTGCATTTTGCATCAGATGACGGCATGGATATAGAAGGACTAGGATATAAAATAGTCGAACAATTATTAAACAGGAACCTTATAAAAGATATTGCAGATATATATGACTTAAAGTTGGAAGATATAAGTTCTCTAAAGAAAAATGGAAAAAAATTTGCGCAGAATTTAATTGACAGCATAGAAGAAAGTAAAAATAGAGATTTATCAAATTTAATTTCAGCATTTGGAATAAGACATGTTGGCGGAAAAACTGCAAAAAATCTAGCAAAAAAATATGAAACTCTTGATAAATTAATGCGTGCAAGTGTAACTAGTTTGGCATTTTCAGATGATATTGGAGAAATAATAGCAGATAGTATATACACATTTTTCAGAGAAGACCAAACAAAAGATTTAGTAAGTAGATTAAAGAAAGCAGGAGTCAATACTAAATTAATAAAAAGTGTAGAATTAGACAATAGATTCGACGGCATGACATTTGTGCTTACTGGAGCACTTTCAAAATACACAAGAGACCAAGCAAGTGAGATAATAGAAAATTATGGCGGAAAGACATCAGGAAGTGTATCTAAGAAAACAAGTTATGTATTAGCAGGAGAAGATGCAGGAAGTAAGCTAACTAAAGCACAGACTTTAGGAGTACCAATCATCTCAGAACAAGAATTTGAGGAAATGATAAAAGAAAAAGTAACTGAGTAAAGAAATAAACGCATATAAATAAAAAACTAAGAAAACATAAAAGTATATAAATAAAAAAACTAGGTAAAAAAATGAAAGTATATAAATAAAAAATAGCTAGGTAAAAAAATAAAATGTATAAAGTAAATAAGTAAAATAAGCAAGAAGGATAAAAGAAAGGAAAGAGTAATGATAGAAGGCAAATATACTTTTGAAAGATTTTCAAAAGATTTAGACGACGGATATAAAATATTGTTTGACTATGTTAGGAATAGGTATGTTGTATATAAAGTTGATGAAAATTGCTATATGCAAGAACTCATAGAGCAAAAGAGTAGAAATCCAATGCCGGAAAAATCCATGATAACGTTAAAAGCAATAAAACAGATATTTCCGTTTATGGAAGATATAGAATATAAAATTAAAGATTAGATTTATAAACAAATATAGTGCTAATTAAAAATGAAAGGAGACAGAAATTGGAAGATAGAGTTAAACCAAAAACACTACCAGGATTTATGGAGTTATTACCAAACGAACAAATATTATTTAACAAAATGAAGGAAAAAATAGAAAAAACATATCAAAAATATGGATTTTTACCATTGGACACTCCAATTATTGAAGACGCAAAAGTATTGCTAGCAAAGGCTGGTGGAGAAACTGAAAAACAAATATATAGATTTGAAAAAGGAGAAAATGATTTAGCATTAAGATTCGATTTAACGGTACCATTAGCAAAATATGTAACTCAATATTATGATAAATTAAGTTTTCCTTTTAAAAGATATCAAATAGGAAAGGTATATAGGGGAGAAAAACCACAAAGGGGTAGATATAGAGAATTCTATCAATGTGATGTAGATATAATTGGAGACGGAAAGTTATCAATAATAAATGATGCAGAGCTTCCAGCAATAATATATGATACTTTTAAAAATTTGGGATTTGATGATTTCACAATATGTATAAATAACAGAAAAATCCTAAACGGCTTGTTTGCGAGTCTAGAACTTACTGAAGAATCTGCTGAAATATTAAGGATAATTGATAAAATCGATAAGATTGGAAAAGAAGCAGTAAGAGTCGAACTTGCCAAAGAAATAGGAAACAAGATTGATACCATAATTGAGTTCATTTCAATTGAAGGAAATAATGAAGATAAAATAGAAGCACTTAAAAGTATGAACATTGATAATGACATTTTCCAAGAAGGATTAAAAGAAATAGAGCAACTTACAAAATTCATAAAGATATTTGGTGTACCGGAAAATTATTATAACATAGACTTAACAATAGCAAGAGGACTAGATTACTATACAGGAACAGTATACGAAACATTTTTAAATCAATATAGGAATTTAGGAAGTATATGTTCAGGAGGAAGATATGATAATCTAGCGGGATTTTACACAGATAGACAAATGCCAGGAGTAGGCATATCAATAGGATTGTCAAGATTATTTTTCCAATTGATTGATAATAACATAATAACAGCAGATGAACAATCAATAGCAGATGTACTTGTAGTGTCAATGTCAGATGAATATGAAAAAGTAGCAGAAATTGCAAGCAAATTAAGAGAAAATGGCATTAATACTCAAGTAAATATTGAAGACCAAAAATTAGGAAAAAAATTCAAATATGCCGACAACTTAAATGTTAAATATGTAATTGTGATTGGGGAAGATGAGATAAAAAATAATGTTGTCTCACTAAAAAATATGGATACAGGAGAACAACAAACAATTACATTAGAAGACGTTTTAAAAACCGTTAATAATAGACATTAATATAAAATTGATAAAATAATATTAGGTAAAATAAATATAAAAATAACATAAACATAAAATAGATATAAATATAAAAACAACATAAACATAAAATAAATATAAATATAAAAACAACATAAACATAAATAAAAATATAATAAAATTATTTATATAAAAATATTATCAAAACAATAATTAAATAAATAGAAGGCGAATTTGAAATGGAAGAAGAAAAAGAATATCAAATTGAAGATGCAGAAGCCCACTCTAATGACAAAGAATTTATGATGGACGCAATTGCTCATAAAGCGTCATGGGTATTAGCGTATGCATCAGATAAGCTTTTAGCAGATAAAGAATTAATGTTAAAAGCAGTAAAGGCAGACGGACAGGCATTATATTATGCAAGTCAAGAATTAAGAAACGATAAAGAAGTTGTTTTAGAAGCGGTAAAAAATAAGTGGCTGATAATTAAGTATGCCAGTAAATCACTAAGAAGTGATAAAGATATTGCAATGGAAGTATTAAAACAAAATAAAGAAGCAAGGATATATTTAACTGACGAGATTTTAAAAGACAAAGACATAGATTTAATATTAAATCCACCACAAGAAGAAAGTGCTTAAATATTATTAGATATAATATTAACAATATTTTAGGTATTATATAAATAATAAAATGAATAAATATTAGTGGCGTTATAAATAATTAATAATTAATATTAAATATTAATTATTGTAGGTATTATTAGTTAATATAAAATTATTGATTAGTTTGGATTTAGAGTTAGTTTAGATTTAAAGCAATTATTGCTTTAAATCTAAACTAGAAGTAGGATTTACATATATAGTTTTGTTAGTTGTGTATATTACGAAACCAGGAGCCGAATTATGTGGCTTTTTAACGTTTTTAACTAAAGTATAATCAACAGGAACGTGTGACGAAAATTTTGCTTTGCTATAATAAGCAGCAAGTTCGGCACATTTTTTTATTATTTCAAATTTTGGCGTTTCGCCATTACACCTTAAAATTAAGTGGCTACCATGAATATCTTTTGTATGAAACCAATAATCATGTGGATTGGCTACTTTCAAGGTTAGATAATCATTTTGTCTATTATTCTTTCCAATAAATACATCAAAATTTTCAATCTTAAACTTCATGTAGTTATTAAGCATTGAATCAGAATCTTTGTTTTTGCTATTAGTTTTCTTCGACTTAAGATTAAAAGTGCTAAACAATATGTTTTCAGAAATCTCATCATATACAGCATCAAGCTCTTGGATACTTTTACAATTATCCAATGAATATACAAGAGATTCAATGTAATTAAGCTCTTTTTGAGTTTCAATTTTTTGGATTTTGGTAACTTCTAACGTATTCTTAGCTTTATTATATTTTTTAAAATATTTTTCAGCATTTTTAGATATTGAAATTGAAGAATCTATTGGTATTTTTTCAATTTTATTATTGTCATAAAAATTTTCAAGTTCGACATATTTAGTATCATCAGTAATTAGGATTTTAGAACTATCATTTTCCGCGGTTTTGTAATTTTCTGTAAACTTATAAATATTTGCTAATAAAAGCTCGCCATAGGTTCTAAGTTCAATCATATTTTGAGCTGTTTCAATTTTTTCGTTGATGTTCTCAAGTTTTTTTACAATCTTGTCTAACACACTACTTAAAACTTTAAGCAAAGTATTTCTGTAAGCAATGTATTCTTCATCTAAAAGTTTTTTAGAATAATAATCATCTAAAAAGAAGTTGCTGTCAAGATTGTTAGCTTTTGTATCGCCTAGAAAAACAGAATATGTATTTTTTAATGAGCCTATATAAGCATTTTCGCAATCATTATCTAGTATTGAGTTAACATACTCAAAAATAGAATTCAAATTAGAAGAAGACACCGTATTAGACAATTTTAATTTATCCAAAGCAGAATTAACAAACTGCTTGCTTATACCATTAATTGTATTTGGAATTGCAGTATCAAGAGTTTTATGATTTGAAGTATTGATTAAATCTACAAACTCATTTTGAGAAATATCTAAAAATTCAGTTTTATCAGAAGTAGGAGTAAGATACTTTTGAGTAGGCATAATGCTTCTTGAAAGCCCTTCGCCGTCAAACTTTTTCAAAGCATCAATAATAACTCCATTATTATTCAATAGAGTAACATTGCTATATTTTCCCATAAGTTCAATTGCAAGAGTTCGAGTGATTTCATCGTTCATTTCATTAAAACATTGAAAATCAATGTAGCAAATTCTCTCTAATCCGTTCATGTATATTTTAGAAATTTTGCTATTAATTAGGTATTTTCTTAAAATCATACAAAAATTAGGTGGAGTAAGGGGATTAGAACTAGAAGTAGTAGTCAAATTAATCCTATAATTGCTAGCAGAAGTATCGATATTTAAAGCATAATTAATGCCAGCAGACTTGTTAATGCCGTCTTTAGAATAGCCACCACAATAAATACCAATAATTATATTATTATTGGTAGGTATATATATTTGATTAACTTTTCCACCTACTAAGGTCTGCAATTCACAAACTATCTTTCTCAAAGTAATTCCGTCAAAAGCCATATTTTAAGAAAATCTCCTTTATAAAATTAAAATCAAAATTACAAAAGCAATTAATTATGACTTAATTATAATATATTTTAAAGAAAATCGCAACAAAATATTGACATATAACAATTTTAAAAATATAATAAGGTTGAAAACAAGCAGAGGAGAGCATTATATAAATGTCAAACAGCAATGTATATTTTTCTAAAGGAATAGATTATGATAAAATGACAGATGCAGAACTTATTAAATTAGCAAAAAATGAAGATAAATCTGCATTAGAGTTTTTAATTGAGCGCTATAAAGAAACTGTCAATATGAAGGTAAGTAAATACTTTATAAACGGAGCTGAAAAAGAAGATATTGTACAAGAAGGATTAATAGGGCTATTTAAAGCAATAAAAAGCTATAATCCTAATAAAGATAATTCTTTCAAAAGCTTTGCTAACATGTGCATCGAAAGACAAGTAATAACAGCAATAAAAAGTTCAAATAGACAAAAACATATTCCTTTGAACTCTTATGTTTCATTGAATAATCCAACTTTTGAAAATGAAAATGGAGAGATAGAAAATCCGTTAATTGACGTACTAGAAACCAATACAGTAGAAGATCCACTTGACACAATCACTAAAAATGAATATTTGAAAAATGTAGAAAAAACAATAGACAAGGCATTGAGTGCATTTGAAAAACAAGTATTGAATAAATACATAGAAGGAAAAAGTTATATTCAAATTGCAGAAAGCTTAAATTCGCCAGTTAAGTCTATTGATAATGCAATCCAAAGAATACGTAAAAAAACAGCAAAAAATATAGACAATTTAACATAATTAATTTTTATGCCTATGTAGCTCAGTCGATAGAGTGCAGCCTTGGTAAGGCTGAGGTCACGGGTTTGATCCCCGTCATAGGCTCCAATAGCATATTTGTTTGAATTTTTATAAGGAGTAAAATATGGAAGAAAGAGAAGTAAGAAAT